>JBMLPO010000084.1:0-14356 GCA_049242065.1 Bacteroidia bacterium | reverse complement strand
GCCAGTTTTTACTTCCTTTTATGGCACAAGCCGATTTGATTATCAATAATAATGTTCACTTTGGTCATAGCCTAGGTGTATTATCAGATCATCTTAGGAAGCACTTACAAGAAGCAAGTTCAGTAAGACCTTATTAATTCATGGCTTGGGTTGCCATCACTACACGTACTTTCAATTTGGTTCCCGTAGCAAGGATATCTACTAAATCCTGAATCGTTAATTCTGCATCCATTCTGAGTACAATAGTTGGATCTGGAACTCCCGCTGTTTCTTGCTGGATTTTACTTTCTAAATCTGCAGGTACTATGAGTTTATCGTTTAAGTAATACTCCTTGCTCTTATTGATAGTTAGGGTTACTTGTTTTTTATTCAGTGTTTGGTTGTTGTTTGCCTTAGGGAGCAAAACCTTAATTACACTCGGATTGGCTACCGTAGAAATAATAAGAAAGAACAACAACAAGAAAAACATGATGTCGTTCAGTGATGAAGTGGCAACCTCCGCTTCAAATCTTTTTTTTCTTCTGAAATTCATAATTTGTTTTCAGATGGATTTAGCTTTCCAAAATATCAATAAACTCAATAGCGGTTTCCTGTAGTTTGTGATTGAACCTGTCGATTCTAGTATTTAATATATGGTAACCTGCATACGCCAATACCCCAACAATTAGACCAGCACCAGAGGTAATCATTTTCTCATACAAACCACCTGCAATAATTCCAATGCTGATATTGTCTGAAACAGAAATATTGTAGAAGATTTTAATAATACCAGAAATGGTTCCAATAAATCCTAACATGGGTGCAATACCAGCTGTTAATCCCAAAAAGCCCAAATTTTTTTCTAATCTGTCAGATTCAATACCTGCTACACTTTCCATCGCACTCTCAATATCTTTGATGGGTTTACCAATTCTGTTCACACCTTTTTCAATCACCCTAGAAATGGGAGTATTTAATCTTTGGCAATAAGCTTTAGCGGCTTTGATGTCTCCTTTTCCTAATAAATCATTCAGGTTAGCCATGAAATTTGCCTCAATTTTAAAAGCTTGGTTAATGAAAACCCATCTTTCTATGATGAAATAAATACTCAAAAGCGACAGCAATCCAATAGGAATCATGATGACTCCACCTTTGATAATCAGTTCGAATAAATTTAATCCGGCTTGTTGTTCCATGTGATTTTAGCGAATAATTAGAGTAAACGAAACTAAACCAACACATCTTATTTGGGCTTTACACTTTCCCACAGATTGTATATTAAAGGGCTCAGAAATCCAAAAAAATGACCAAAACCCGCTTAAAATAATGATTTTCAAAATTTTAAACCTTTTTTGCTTTTACTAATGCCCTCCCTTATATTTGCCACCCTTAGAAGAATAGATATATTATATAGAATAGATAGCAACAATGAAAAGTAAAGGAGCAGTTAAGTTTTTTGCGATTGCCTTAGTGTTGGTAAGTATTTTCCAGTTATCATTTACTGCGAAAACTTACTTAGTAGAGAAGGATGCCGAGGCATATGCCAATGGCAATGTTGAATTAGAGCGTAATTACCTCGATTCAGTTTCGCGTTTACCGGTGTACAATTTCCTCGGTATCAAAAAATTCACCTATTTACAATGTAAAGAGCGTGAGTTAAATTTAGGTCTCGACTTGCAAGGAGGTATGAACGTTACCCTTGAAGTTTCTTTGGCTGATTTGGTTCGTGGTTTAGCAAACAACAATGCTGACCCCAACTTCAACAAAGCCATTGAACAAGCTCGTGAGGCTTTAAAAACAAGTCAGAAAGATTATGTGACTTTATTTGGTGAGGCTTATAATGAAATCGCTCCAAATGCAAAACTTTCTGCCATTTTCGCGAATCCAAGCAACCGCGATAAAATAAAATTATCTTCCACTAACCAGGAAGTATTGGCTTATATCCATGAAGAGGCTAATCAAGCCATCGATCGTTCATTCCAAATCTTACGTGCTCGTATCGATAAATTCGGTGTGACACAGCCTAATATTCAAAAATTAGAAGGAAGTGGAAGAATTTTGGTTGAATTACCTGGAGTTGACAATCCTGCTAGGGTTCGTAAATTATTACAGGGTTCTGCTAAATTAGAATTCTACCAAACTTTTGACAATCCAGAAGCTTTTAAATATTTAAGTCAAGCTAATGATATTTTGAAGAAATCTTTAGTAGCTGAAAAATCAGCTCCAGTTTCTTCAGATTCTTCAGCTGCTGCAGATACAACTAAAAGTGCTTTGGCAAGTTTAGGAACTGCTTCAACTACTAATGCTGCTGCTGCAGATTCTAGCAAAAAAGATACTGCATCAAACAACCAAAAATCGTTTGAAGAGTTTGCTAAAGAAAATCCATTGTTTGCTTATTTACGTCCATTTGCTGACGATAAAGGAATGTTGGCAACAAAAGGTTCTAGTTGCGGAACGGCAGCTATTAGAGATACTGCTAAAATCAATGCTTTGTTAGCTCGTCCTGAGGTTAGAATGGCATTGCCTTCCAATATCAAGTTTGCATGGGAGTACAAAGGTTTTGGTGAAAACCAAGAAGGTGTAATCATGCATGCATTAAAAACTGACCGCGATGGTTCAGCTTCTTTAACAGGAGATAAAATTACTGATGCTAGAAAAGATGTGAACCCAACAGGTGATGTTGAAGTAACCATGAACATGAATGGTGAAGGTGCTAAGATTTGGAAAAATTTAACACGTAACAATATCAACCATTCTATTGCAATTGTTTTAGATGATGTGGTTTACTCTTCACCAAATGTACAAGGTGAAATTCCTAATGGTCGCTCTTCAATTACAGGAAGTTTTACCATGGAAGAAGCTGGTGACTTAGCAAACATTTTAAAGAGTGGAAAATTACCTGCTCCTACTAGAATTGTAGAAGAAGCTGTGGTGGGTCCAACTTTAGGTGCTGAGGCAATCAGTTCAGGTTTGTGGTCAATGGTCATTGCAACTATTGTAATTCTTGTTTTCATGGTTGTTTACTATAACAACTCAGGATATGTTGCAAACTTTGCAGTATTAATTAACGTATTCTTCATCATTGGTGTATTGGCATCTTTAGGTGCAGCCTTGACTTTACCTGGTATTGCTGGTATCGTGTTAACAATAGGTATGGCAGTTGATGCGAACGTGTTAATCAATGAAAGAGTTAAAGACGAATTATTGAGTGCAAGAAGTTTGAAGAATGCCATCACAGATGGTTACCAACATGCTGCTTCATCAATTATCGACTCAAACTTAACAACCTTATTGGCAGGTATCGTACTTTATGCTTTTGGTACAGGTCCAGTTCAAGGTTTTGCTATCACTTTAATCATTGGTATTCTTTCTTCTATGTTTACTGCGGTTTTATTAACCCGTGTAATCACAGAATGGCAATTAGATAAAGGAACTGTTATTCAATATTCACGTGCATTCTCTAAAACGGCTTTCCAGAACTTAAACTTTGATTTTGTAAAAAATCGTTTCAAGTTCTATGCAGTTTCAGGAACCATTATTGTTATTGGATTGATTTCTATGTTCACCAAAGGATTTACATTAGGTGTAGACTTTAAAGGTGGTTGGACTTATGTAGTTGAGTTCAGTAAACCAGTTAGTTCAACAGATATCAGAACTGCTTTAGAACCTCAATTTGGTTCTGCTCCAGAAGTAAAAACTTTTGGTACAGATGGCAAATTCAAAATCACAACAACCTTTATGATTGATGATCAAAGTGAAAATACTTCTGAGATTGTTGAAGGTAAATTGAATGATGGCTTAAAAACTATCGATCCTTCTACAAAAATTATGAGTTCGGCAAAAGTGGGTCCTACCATTGCAAACGATATCAAAGTTGCTTCAATTTGGGCTGCTATCTTAGCTTTATTAGGAATTGGTTTATACGTATTAATTCGTTTCCAAAAATGGCAATATGCATTAGGTGCAACAATTGCTTTGGCGCACGACGTATTAATGATGTTAGGTTTCTATTCAATCTTTGATGGTATCTTACCTTTCCCTATGGAAGTAGATCAAACCTTTATTGCTGCAGTATTAACTATTATCGGTTTCTCAATTAACGATACAGTGGTTGTGTTTGACAGGATTCGTGAATTCTTAGGAACTCATCACCATGAAACCAATAAAGAAAAAGTAATCAATGATGCCTTGAATAATACTTTAAACCGTACCATCATTACTTCATTAACTGTTTTCATGGTAACTGTTGTATTGTTTATTTTTGGTGGAGATGTAATCAGAGGATTTAACTTTGCCATGTTAGTGGGTATCATTTTTGGTACTTACTCTTCAATTGG
Source organism: Bacteroidia bacterium (assembly GCA_049242065.1). Lineage (GTDB taxonomy): Bacteria > Bacteroidota > Bacteroidia > UKL13-3 > UKL13-3 > CAISCU01. Next base: position 10,040 of record JBMLPO010000084.1, on the reverse strand, counting down.
TATTGCAACTCCTATTGTTATCGACTTCGATAAAAAGAACAAGAAATAATTTCTTAAGCATATTTTGAAACAAGGGTGAAATGAACTGAGGTTTGTTTCACCCTTGTTCTTTTATGTAGGCAGTACACAAGTTGTATTGATAACTTCAAACACAAATCCTTGTTTGGTTGAAAGAAGCGAATCAACTTCGCATTATGCGTAAATCTATTGTATCGTTGCTATTTGCAGCTGTCATTTTATTTGCTTCACCTTTAAAAGCACAAGATTTGGAGCCTAAAGGAAAAATCAAAGATCCTAAAGGTTTTAGTCAGAAGTCACATAACTTTTTCATGTCGAAGAAGTTGGAGACCGCTACTTATCAGCGTGATTCTTTGCATAAATTAGTTATAGCATTCAATAGAGATACAACAGAAAGGGGTATTCAATACAGATTACTTGATTCCTTGCACCGCGACTTACAAAGTAGGTTCTCGAGCTTAACAGATAAGCACAATAAGCTACAGGCTGATTATTCTGAGATGAATGATCGTTATACAGATTTAATTAAAACCAGTTTAAGCAAAACAGAGCAATTAAATCTGGCTTTAAAAGAAAAAGGTGAGCAATTGTTGGCAAGAGAAAAAAAATTAGCTGAATTAGAAGCCATCATTCGTCGTCAGGATTCAATCACAAATGCACTCAATGAAATTGTTAAAAAAGCCTTGTTGAGTTTCAATTCTGATGAATTAACTGTAGAAATGAAAAATGGTAAAGTATATGTTTCGTTAAGTGATAAACTATTATTTAAATCGGGAAGTGCTGAAGTTGAAGAAAAGGGTATGGATGCCATTAAAAAATTATCTGATGTATTAAACAAGAATACAGATATAGATATTTTAGTTGAAGGTCATACCGATAACAAGCCAATCAAGACAGCAAGTTTTGCTGATAACTGGGATTTAAGTACAGCTAGAGCAAATAATATCGTAAGATTATTGGTAGATGCTCATCATGTAGATCCAAAACGTTTGACTGCAGCAGGTAGAAGCGAATTTCAGCCACGAGCCAACAATGAAACAGTGGAGGGAAGAGCAAAAAATAGACGTACAGAAATTGTATTGAGTCCTAAGTTGGATGAATTGTATAAACTCATCAATAAAAGACGTTAAGATACTTGGAGCAATTCTTTTTTGAGTTGCTCCAATCTACTTTGCAATTCATCAGTTAATTGCACCAATTTGGTATAATCATTGATTTGTCCAGGAGTTAAATCTTCAATCTGTCCCTGCATTAGAATCTCTCTGATTTGTTGGATGGGTTGGGTAAAATCATGACTTAGTTTGCCCGCTATTTTCTGAAGTGTATAATTATGCTCTCTTAGAATTTCTTCTTGTTTTTTGATAGGTGTAATATCATGGGTTATTCCCATACAACCTATAATTTTTCCTTTTTCATCTCTAATAGGATTGAGTGAAATAACGACAAAAGATTCTTCTTCACCAACCCATCTTTTGTCTTCAAATTTGATGGGTAGACCTTCATCTAAAACTTTCTGATAAACCGGCAACCATTTTAGTTTAGCCTCTTCTTTTACATCTTTAAAAATATTATCGCCTATTACAATATTGCTATTATAAACCCTCTTTCTTAATTCAAAAAAAGCCTTATTCCCGGCAGTTAATTTGAATTCAGTATTAAATGACCAGATAATATCAAAAGTACTATCAACCAAAGCTCGAAAGGCATTTTTATTGGTTTCGAGTTCAGTTTTAATATTAACATCTGTTGTGACATGGTTTAAAATGCAAACAAAATTTTCATCTTTATCTATGAGTTTCAAATCAAAGTAATTACCGCTTACAGGCAGGTTCTTTACGATTTTATACTTCTGATTACCATGAATGAACTCATTGATTACATTTTTGATAATGATAGGAATTTGTTGAGATTCAAAATGCTTCCCTGAAACAATATCTATATCTTCCAATTCTGTAAAAGAGGAATAAGCACTTTCAATTATGCCATTATAATTTATTTCTAGGAAATAGCTGTCCATTTCTAATTCAATATACTCATTTCAATCGAAATATATTGTTCAAGCGAAGATATTTTTGCATCTGCAATGCTCCACCAAGCTTCATTAAAATGTAAAGGTTCAGGCACAGCAATGCAAGACATTCTAGCGGCTTTGGCTGCGATAACGCCATTTTTAGAATCTTCAAAAATCAAACATTCATGCGGTTTGGCATGCATGGCATTTGCAGCAGTTATGAATATACCTGGATGTGGTTTTCCATAAGGCTCATTTTCGGCAGAATGTAATTGTTCAAAGTAAGTTTCGATATGTAATTTTTTAACTACAGCATTTATCAGTTCCATTGAGGAAGAGGAAGCAAGGGCGATTTTTCCACCCTTGCTTTTGATATGTTCTAATACATTAATTACACCATTCATGGCCACAGCTTCTTCATTAATTAGCTGCTTCATGGTATCTATAATTGCTCTTTCTGTTTTTTTGAAATCAGGATTTTCCCAGTTTTGATAACGATACCAATGTTCAATTACTTCAGGCAATCTGAAGCCCATAACTTGTCTTAGTAACTCATCGTTTAAATCCAAACCCAATGAACCAAAAACAAGTTTTTCTGCTCTTTTCCAAAGGGGTTCGGAATCAACAAGTAATCCATCCATATCAAAAAGAAAACAATTGATATCCTTTTTCATCTTAGGAATTCATGATGCTTTCAATATGATCTGCTTCAATAGGAATGTGTTGCATTAAATCTATGCAAGCATTTTCGGTAATTAAAATTTCATTTTCTAAACGAATTCCAATTCCTTCTTCTTGAATATAGATGCCAGGTTCGCAACTAAAGGTCATGCCTGCTTTCATTGGCTCATAACGCATACCCACATCATGAACATCAATTCCTAAAAAGTGACTGGTTCCATGCATAAAATACTTTTTATATGCAGGCCAAGCTGGATTCTGGTTCTTAATATCTGTTGCAGAAATTAAACCTAAGTCCATCAGTTCTTTCTCCATTAATTCACCCACTTGTTTGTGGTATTCCATCAATAGTACACCTGGTTTCAATAAAGATTTTGCACCTGTCATCACGCGTAATACAGCATTGTAAACTTGTTTCTGACGATTGGTAAATCTTCCATTAACAGGAATGACACGCGTCATGTCACTTGCATAATTGGCATAATCAACACCACTATCCACCAATACTAAATCTCCATCTTTACAGATGTCATTGTTGTCAATATAATGTAGAATACAAGCATTTTTTCCAGAGGCTACAATAGGATGAAAGGAATGACCATTGGCTCTATTTTTTAAGTATTCATGAATGATTTCTGCTTCAATTTCATATTCAAATACACCAGGTTTTACAAAACCCAATAAGCGCTTGAACATTTTTTCGCTGATGCTGATTGAAACATTCATCAAGTCTAATTCAATTTTAGATTTGATACTTCTTAATCGGTGTAGGATAGGAGCAGCTCTTTCGAATTCATGCAGAGGGTACTTTTCTTTCATTTCTCTTGCAAAGCGTAAATCTTTGTAAGGAGTTTTGATGCTTGCACGATCATTTTCATTGAGGTTGAGGTAAATATTTTCAGCATAATTTATTACTGAATGTATTTTAGCTTCATAATCTTCCATCCAATATACATGTGGTATTCCGCTGACTTCCTTTGCTTGTTGTTGGGTGAGTTTATGACCATTCCAAATAACCATCATTTCATCTGTACGTTTGATGAAAAGTGCTTCCCTCATTTCGTGAATCGGGCAATCAGGTGAAATAACTAGAATACAATCTTCTTGGTCGACTCCACTTAACCAAAATAAATCGCTGTTTTGTTTAAAGTTATGTGTGGCATCTCCATTCCAAGGATGTTCGTCATTAGATAAAAAAATGGCAACTGAGTTTTTTTTCATTTTGTCCCTGAATAAGCTTCTGTTGAGCTTAAACAGATCTGAGTTAATTCTGTCGTATTTCATATTCGATAATATTATTTTTAATAAAAAAGGCCAACTGAATTCAGTTGGCCTTTTCAAATTTCTTCATTTATTGGGCTCTGAAAACAATTTCTGTCAACCACTTGGTCGTATCTTTTTCTGTCATAGGGTCTGTAATATAAAATTCTAATGGAGCTCCAGTAGCTTTCATTCCCTGAGAACTTAAATATTCAAAAGCAGGCAAATATACTTTTCCTGTATTCATATAATCACCATAATATTTTACAACTAGGGCTTTTCCAGATTCCAATTTGCCTTTTTTAATGATGCCATTGTCTTTACCCTGACCTTCAAAACCAATTGCGGCTTCAATGTCATATACGTTTCCGCTAGCTGAGTAATTGATAGTAAATGGGGCTCCCTTGCTACTTAGGTTCTGAATTTTTTGTTCATCCATAATTTTGCCATAGTATTCACCCAATTTAGCACCAATTTCTTCCCCTTTCATTTTTTCTCTGATTCCGAAAAATTCCATTCCTTCGAAATCTCTAATTTCTGCGTCAAATCCTGCAATTTTGGGCCCTTGTGCGGCTTTTTCGGATTCTTCTTTCAATTTAGCTAAACCTTTTTCATAATCAGGTCCAACCATATTGTCCATCACCAAACCAAAATACCTGAAGAATGGATTAAAACCCAATTCACTGTCAAGCGTCCATTTTACAGTCACTTCATCTCCTTTTGTTTCGAAAATAAAATTGGCTTTGGCTTCATCCATACCTTCAAAAATCATGCTCGTGGCGATGAACTCATTGGGTTTGCTTTCGGTAATCGTTAATTTTCCTTTTCCCACATTGCTGTTTTCACTCGACCAAGTGTAGAATGCATCCTTTCCTACTGGATTATCACTGAAAGTCCAAATAGTAGCTGTATCCAAGGCGTGCCAAGGACTCCACTTGCTCCATTCCTTAAGATTGTTTACCAAGTTAAATGGAATTTCAGCTTTTGATTTAATGATGATGCTGCGCTCAGTATGCGAGCTTTTAGGAAGGAACAGACCAATTATTCCTAAAAGAATAATGAGTCCAAGTAATACAAAAAAGATGTTTTTTAAAGCTTTCATGGTAGGTTTATTTTAAACAAAAGTACATGCAAATTTGACTGAAAATTTAGTTTTTGATGAACGGATTTTCTTAAAACTTAAATTTGGCAGCACACCAACCATTTAACTCAAATGATTCAATCATATTCCAGCCAAGGTTCTCGGCTTCTGATTTTAAATCAGATAAATCACTTGTATAGAATCCACTTATAAATAATTTGGTGTTTTCATTTGCGTGAATTGCCAGCTTTGCAAAGCTGCTCATGAGTACATTCTTATTGATATTAGCTAAAATGATATCAAATTTCTCATCAACTAAAATCTCTAAACCACCTTTTTTGAAAACAATATTATTGATCTGGTTGAATCCTGCATTTTCACTAATGTTTTCTGAAGCCCAATCATCAATGTCATTTGCATAAATGGTATGAGCGCCCAATTGCGAAGCCAATATTGATAAAATACCTGTACCGGCACCAAAATCGAAAACACTTTTTTGATTCCATTCTTCATTTAACATCAATTTCATTATTAAAAAAGTAGTTTCATGATGACCAGTACCAAATGAAGTTTTCGGTTGAATAATTAATTCGTAGGGGAATTCTTTATTCAAACCATGGAAAGGTGCAGATATCCTGATTTGGTCTTCGATAGTTACTGGTTGGAACTCACTTTCCCATTGAGCGTTCCAGTTTTGTTGTTCTATTTCTTTAGCTTTAACTGATTCTTTAGCGATATGATATTTCTCTAATACCTCTATAAAATCAGATTCAATCCATTCTGATTTGGGTAGATATGCCTCAAATCCTTCATCTCCTTCAAGAAATCCTTCAAAGCCAATTTCACCTAACTCGGCAATAAGTATGTCTTTGGTACTTTCGTCGCAAATTATTTCAAATAACAAATAGCTATTCATCGTCTTAATATTGTATTTTAGTCTGAAATTCAGAAAACCAATTGCGAATTAAATACCTTTTTATTGGATGTTTGGTATGTATTGTTCAAATATGTTTTGGACAAGTACTTCGTTTTGAGCAAATCGATGATAAATTAGGTTTGTCTCAGAACACAGTGCACTCTATGGCACAAGATGATGAAGGTTATTTATGGATTGGAACAGAGGATGGATTAAATAGATTTGATGGGTATACTTTTGATATATTACGGTTTCAGGAAAATGATCCAAATTCTATTTATCCAGGACGAATCAAACAACTATCATATAGCAATGGTAAATTAGGTGTTCTTACAGAATCTGGTATCAGTATAGTTGAAACCAGAACAATGAAATCTACTAATTATGTGCTGCCCATAACTATCAATGAACCACGATTTTTATTCTTAACAAAAGATAAGGTTTGGATGGGTGCGGATAATGGCTTTTATTTAATGGAGAACCAATCTGGTATATTCAAAAATATCATTCCATTCTCCCCAATAACTGGTATATCTTTGTTAAAGAAAGGTGTTTTAATGGTAAGTACACCAGATGAGATTTTTAATGTCTATTTGTATAATAACAAGGTAAAGAAATTGCCTTTTTTGTCAGATGAATTAATTTTAGGATCTTCTGTAAATGCGAAAGGAACGATTTGTTTAGTAACAAACGACCAAGGATTTCTAACAGGTAAAGTTCAAAATGGAAAATTAGAAATTAGTAAACGAATTAAAATACCTGAAGCTGGAGTGTTTAGAGCCATTTTTGGAGGTAAACACCGTTTCTTTTTAGGTTTTGATAATGGTTTGTTTGTTGTAGATAGCTTGTTCAATGTAAAACATTATTACCATCAAAATCAGAATAAATACTCCCTATCACACAATAAGGTTCTTTCTATTTTCCAAGATAGAAATTTGAACTTATGGATTGGTACATCGTCAGGAGGATTAAACCGTTACCACCCTTATCGATTTAAATTTAATTCGATAAGTAGTAGTCAGGATTTGGAAGCAGCAACCTCATTAAATATTTATGCTTCAGAATTAGCACCTAATTCAACAGCTATATTAGCAACAGATGAAGGTCGTATTTTTCGTTTTTATCCTGAAAGTGGTGAATTAAAGCAAGAGGCATTTTTAAATGGATTGCCTGTTTACTCATTTTGTCCTATTAAAAGTGATTATTCAGAGTATTTATTAGGAACTAGTAGAGGACTTTACCAATTTAACCTGTATTCTGGTAAAACTTCATTTTTGAAAATTTCAGGTATGGAGAAATTTGTCAACCAAGAAGTTTTGTGTTGTTTAAAAGATGAAGAGAATAAATATTGGGTAGCTGGAAAGGAAGGATTATTCTTAATTGATATTCAACAAAGAAAAATAATTTTGAATTATGATATCAGTAATTCAGGATTAGGTGCCAATAATATTCGCAATTTAATTGCTGATGAAAATGGTAACTTTTACATCGCAACGGCTAAGGGTTTATACTATTTTAATAAAGAGAAAGCTGAAATTTCATCTGTTCTTTTAAGCAGAAATGGACGAAAACTACATGTTACATCAGTATTAAAAAAAGAAAATGGGGATTTACTAATTGGTACAATCAACCAAGGATTGTATTACAAAAAAAAGAATGGTTCTGTTGAAAATTTTACTACTGAAAAAGGTTTATCTAATAACAATGTGTACGCCCTTCAGAGTGGAATCAATAAAGATATGATTTGGCTTAGCACAAATAGTGGGATCTCTAAGTTGAATTTGAAAGATTTTACCTTTAAAAGTTATGATGTAAATGATGGCTTGCAGGGTAATGAATTCAATGAAAGGAATTCAATTCAATTGCCAGATGGAAGGCTCATATTTGGAGGAGTCAATGGACTGACTTATTTCTATCCAGATGATATAAAAGATGATACAAATAATTGCCAAGTTGAAATCAAATCATTTTCTGTTTTCGATAAGTTTTATGATTCAAAAGATGAGATTTTTTTGAATTACGACCAGAACTATATCAATATAGAATATGTAGCGCTAGATTTCAATTTATCGGGTAATAATCGTTTTATGTATCAGGTGAATGGGTTAAATGGGGAATGGACTGATGCGGGAAACAGAAGGTTTGCAAGTTTTGCTCAATTGGCACCAGGTTCATACGAATTCAAGGTAAAGGCAAGTAATTCGGATGGTGTTTTTAGTAATAAAATTGCTAGTGTAAGATTTATTATTGCCAAGCCATTTTGGACTCGTTGGTGGTTTAGAATTGCCATGATTTTATTTTTTGCTGGAGTTGTTGCTGCCATTATTTATTGGAGAGTTAAAAATGTAATTCATGAAGAGCAAGAAAAGATAAAAGTTAGTGGAATGATGGGTGAATTAGAGTTGAAAGCGCTCAGGGCTCAAATGAATCCCCATTTTATTTTTAATTCTTTGAATTCTATTCAAGATTTTGTTTTGAATCATCAAGGCATGGAAGCCGCAAAATACCTGAGTAAATTTGCTAGATTGGTAAGAATGATTCTTGATAATTCTGAAAGCACTTTTATTACTATTTCACAAAAAATAGAATTCCTCCGTTTGTATATCGAACTCGAATCGTTAAGAATGGATAATGGTTTTGAATTTCATTTGTCCTTAGATAAGGCCGTGAATATGGATGACCAAATTCCAACCATGGTAATTCAACCTTATGTGGAAAATGCAATTTGGCATGGACTTCAATACAAAAAATCACATAGAATTTTAAAACTGCACATTTCTGTGGAGGATGAGAATTTTGTGAAGTGTGTGGTTGAAGATAATGGAATTGGAAGAGAAGAAGCCTTCAAGATAAAAAAACAAAAAGGAAAAACTCATGAGTCGAAGGCTATGAAAATAACAGAGGAAAGAATAGAAATTTTAAAAAAATTATATGGATTTGGTCCAAGTGTGGAAATTATTGATTTATTTGATGATGGAATTGCATGCGGAACCAAAGTAATTCTTAAATTACCAATACATCATGGCTGAACCACTTAAAACAATTATTGTAGAAGATGAAGTTAGGGGTAGAAATGCTCTTAAATCTTTACTTACCCATTTTCCAGACCTTGTGCAATTAGTAGGGGAGGCGGGAAATGTTGATGAAGCAATTGAGTTGATTGCTAAAAATGATCCAGATTTGGTATTGTTGGATATTGAAATGCCGTATAAAAACGGCTTTGATTTATTGAATGAAGTACCAAACAGAAATTTTGATGTTATTTTCACAACAGCTTATAATAATTATGCAATTCAAGCCATCAAATTCAGTGCCTTGGATTATTTATTGAAGCCAATCGATTTGGAAGAATTGTCCTCATCCTTGAAAAAGGCTGTTACGCGACACCAAAATAAAGATAAAAAAGATGGTCAGATTCAAATAGAGAATTTACTCAATAACCTGAAAGCCATCAACAACCAAAATTATAAATTGAGTCTGCCTACATCAGAAGGTATTTTATTTATTTCGCTTGATCAAATCATTCGCTGTGAATCGGATGCCAACTATACTAGGTTCTTTTTGGTAAATGAAAAGCCTATTTTAGTTAGCAGAACATTGAAAGAATATGAAGAATTATTGCAGAATTATAATTTTTGTAGGGTTCATCATTCAAATTTGATTAACTTGCGATTTATAAAAAAGTATATTAAGGGTGAGGGTGGTATTGTTGTGATGTTGGATGGTGCAGAAGTAGAAGTATCAAGAAGAAAGAAGGAAGCTTTCCTGAAAAGTCTTGAAAATCTTTCCACTATTATTTAATATATTACCAATTAAAAGGCTGATTTGGCCGTTTAAAGGTTGTGATGAAATAGTACAAATATTCGAGGCATCTTTGGACTTTGATTATGAAAGCCAAAAAGATAGCCCTGATATCATTTTTATTGATTGTTGTGAGTCTCCTATTAATGGAGGTCATAACAAATTGGGGTGAAGGATTGTAGAGCTCCCGCTTAAGCCTAATTTACCCCAAAATTATGAGCTTGCCATTGAAGAATGGCTTGAGTAAAGGTTGAGCCGGGGCCGCGTAAGCG
>JBMLPO010000083.1:0-13126 GCA_049242065.1 Bacteroidia bacterium | reverse complement strand
CCGGTTTAACCGGACGTAAAATCATCGTAGATACTTATGGTGGAAAAGGTGCTCACGGTGGTGGTGCATTCTCAGGAAAAGATCCTTCAAAAGTTGACCGTTCAGCAGCCTATGCAACTCGTCATATTGCGAAAAACTTAGTAGCTGCTGGTTTATGTTCTGAAGTATTGGTACAGGTGAGTTATGCAATTGGTGTTAAAGATCCAATGGGTATTTACATCAATACCTATGGTACATCAAAAGTTAAAATGACAGACGGACAAATAGCTAAAATAGTTGAGAAACTATTTGATATGACTCCTTATGGAATTGAAACTCGCTTGAAACTACGTAACCCAATTTATAGCGAAACTGCTGCTTATGGTCACATGGGAAGAAAGAATGAAGTGAAAACACTTACATTCAAAGGTCCTGATGGAAAAGATGTAAGCAGAAAAGTTGAGTTGTTTACTTGGGAAAAACTTGACTATGTAGATAAAGTTAAGAAAGCTTTCAAATTGAAATAATTGAAGCATCAATAATAAAAAAGCCAACCCAAGGGTTGGCTTTTTTATTACACCAAGTTGATGTCTAACATATCTGCTAAATCATCTCCTGTAGCATCTTTGAAATTATCTTCAATATTTACTAGAGATGCTGGATCAAAGGCGCCTTTGATTTCCATTCGTTCAAAAAAGAACTTTAAGGTTCTCACATCCACCCAAGCTTTTCCAATTCCTAAGCTGAATAACAAAATCAAGATATTAGTAAGAAACAAAACCAATAAGTCCAAGCCTTCAATTTGCGACTCAAATTCAATTTCACGTCCCTCCTGCTCTAGTTTGGTATGATTTGCCAAGAACTGCAAAACAGACTTATAATACCAGAAGGAATAAATCCCAAGTGTAAAAACGCTTAATAGAACTCCTTTTAAATTAAGTAGGAAATAATCCATCCCATTTCCATCAAAAGAGAATTTTGCATTTCCAAAACGAATATGATTGGTGATATAGGTTCTTATTTTCATATTGAACCAAGAGCTATACAAACCAAAAGTGAAAAGGGTTAAAATAAATCCAATAAAAAACTCTTTTATCAAAGTGGTTCGATCACCTAAATAGGAGAATTGAACATCCGACCAATAACTGCGAGCCAAACGATACCTCAAAGAGCCGTGGATACTGATGGGAATCAATAATAAGAACACCACATAAAACAAGGCCAGTGTTCCAAACATGATGAACATATTTCTACTAAAAGATGCTGCAATGATTAAGATATACATGAAGAGTATTATACCAACTGCTTTGATAAACCCAATAAACATTTCTTTTCCCGTACCCGTAAACTTGAATCGTTTTCCATCGAGTTCGGTATGTTCATAAAGGTATTTTAAGCTAGCCGCTTTGGCCCAAGGATAGTACAAACCAAGCGTTAAACCGCTTAATAAAAGGTTCACCAGTTTGATTACAAAATAGTCTTTTCCTTCACCCAGAAAGGATAACTTTTTGCTTGTTGTTTCAGTATTGATTAATTCCATAGTTATTCAATTTAAACAAAAAACTGAATAATCTAATAACTGAAATTGGATTGAAGAAAAAAGTAAAGTGCTTATGATAATGAGGACTCTTCTTTTTTTAAGCGGATAAACCAAAGAAAAATAAAACTGAGTGCGCCATTGATAAGAAGAAGTTCATAACTGAATTTATACCCATTCAATAGTTCTTGTGAATGGTTATACAGATAATATGAAATCATAGGAGGAAATACACTCACAACTGGAACCCATTTATCATGCACCTTTAAGGTAGTAAACAATCCAAATGTAAAGAGACCCAATAAAGGTCCATATGTATAAGCTGCAATGGTAAAGATGGCATCTAAAACAGAAGTTTGGTTCAACATCTGACTCAATATGATGGCAAGCCAAAGTAAAGCTGCAAATCCTGCATGAACCAAGTGCCTGATATTTTTCATTCGAGTTTCGGTGTACTTTCCGTTTTCCTCAAATCCTAAAAAGTCTATGCAAAACGAAGTGGTTAAAGTAGTAAGCACACTATCTGCACTATTGAAGGTTGCTGCCGTTAATCCAATTATAAAAACTAAAGCTGCAAAAGCACCTAAATGGTTGAGCGCTAATAATGGAAAAACCTTATCTGTTTCAATTTTTAAACTACTTGGATTGATTGGTAATTGAATGCCTTTTTGATTGACATAGATATAAATTAAAGCACCTAAAGAAAGGAAAAATACATTCACCAAAAGCACAATGAAACTAAAAGAATACATATTCTTTTGGGCTTCGGGAAGGCTTCTGCAACTTAGGTTTTTTTGCATCATATTTTGATCGAGACCCGTCATTACAATAGTGATGAAAGCCCCACTTAAAAACTGTTTGAAGAAGAAGTTCTTTTCTTGCCAATTCCAAAAGAAGGTATTAGCATATTCGCTCTGAGTAATGGCTGAAACGGCTTGTGAAAAAGACCAATCCAACTGTGTAATGATGGCAACAATAGAAAGCAATACAGCCAATAACAAAAAGCCTGATTGAAAGAGATCTGTCCAAACCAAAGTTTTGATTCCACCTCTATAAGTATAAATCAACATCAGAACAATAATGATTGCAACTGAAGCGGGAAAAGGAATGCCCCATTGGCTGAATACAAACAATTGTAAAACACTTGCTGCTAAAAATAAACGCAAAGCAGCGCCAATAATTCTTGAGATTAGAAAATAAAAGGAACCTGTTCTTTGGCTATTCTTCCCAAAACGTTGCAACAAATATGAATAGATGGACGTAAGCTGTAAGCGATAAAACAAGGGTAATAAAACCCTTGCAATAACAAAGTAGCCCAAAACATAACCAAACACCAATTGTAAATAAGAGAATTGGTTATTGAGAATAGTACCTGGAAGTGAAATAAAAGTAACACCTGATAAAGAATCACCAATCATTCCAAAAGCCACCACATACCAAGGCGATTGCCTATTGCCAGTAAAATAGGAATCGTTGTTTTCGTTTTTACTTGTAAACCAAGAAATGCTTAACAAGCCAACAAAATATAACCCTATGCAGAATAAAATAAAGAGAGGTGACATGATACGAAAGTATTAAAGAAAGAAAGATGAGCCATACAAAAGAATCCACCAAATTAGAAAAGCGATGCGGGTATTGTACACAATCTGCTAATTGGGCTTAGAATTGTTTATTAATGGTAAAAAAATAGTCATGTGGTTTGAAATCTTTTTACACCTTTGCAAACTCCAAATTTTGGCACAATAATTTCAAATAGAAATAATGTGACAGAAAGGAGGATAGTACTTAAAATAGAATTAAAAATTTGCAAGAAAGCGAATGAGTTTAGAAATTAAGAAATCAAAAATTCCAGGTGCAGGAAAAGGATTGTTTACGACGAAATTGATTAAAAGAGGAGAAAGGGTAATTGAATATACCGGAGAGGTAATTACCTGGAAAGAATGTCAGGAGCGAAATGAAAAGAAGGATGGTTTCGGTGCTTATTATTTTTATATTTCAGAAAAGAAATGTATTGATGCAGAGCACGTACTAGACTCATTAGCACGTTATGCAAATGATGCAGCAGGTTTTGTAAGAATTCCAGGTGTTAGAAACAACTGCAGGTATGAGGTAATTAAGAACAGAGCTTATATCATTGCCAGCAGGAATTTAAAGCCAGGAGACGAGATTTTTGTTGCCTATGGAAAAGAGTATTGGGACGCATTAAGACAAAATGGAATTGGTCCGGACGCCAAAAAAAAGAAAGCCGTTAAAAAGAAAAAAGAACAAAAATTGGTAGATGAAACACATGTTGTAGCGAAGCGAATTGAAACTCATCATGCTTAATCCTTTGATTTTATTACAGATTTTCTATTTTTGAAACCCTTTAAAAGAACGTTCTAGAAATGAATCTATTCAAAAAATATTTAGTTTTACTTGGATTGACACTGTTAACAGGCTCTGCATTTGCACAAGTTCAAGACCCCAACTCACCGGGTTTCGACTTTAGTAATCCTGACACCACTGTTATAGATTCTTCCACAATGGAGCCGGAGATGAGTACCGACACCCCTAAAGAACCTATTGATCCAGCATTAAAACCCTACGAGAGAATTGTACTCAATGTGGATTCTGCCACTAATTTAATTACCTATTCAGGTGTGGTAGAGCAAGAAGAAAGTGGTTCTGATTCTTTGTATTTAAGAACCAAACGTTGGGCTGAAAAAGCTTTTGGTAAAGACAGTAAAATAGAACTCGATAAACGTAATCAGAAAATAGTTTATTTGGCTTATATCCCAGCTTATTCCTACTTAAATAAGTATACCAAAAGAAATATTGGTCGCTATGAATTGCGCTTTACTGTATTCATTAAAGAAGGTCGTTATAAATACCAAGTATCTAATTTAGTTCACGAATCTGTGAAGCCCGCTGGAAGCAGCAAAGCCAATAGAAACTATTTTGAATACTATTATACCAGCATCACCAATATCCGTCAGAATGATACGGTGTTAAGGGCTGCCGATAAAGACATCAATGAATTGCTTAATAGTTATAAAGCAGCCTTGAGAGAGCCTAAAATTATTGATGAAGACGATTGGTAACAGGCCAAAAGTAAAAGTTTTTAAAGCTGCTTTTTCAAATGGAATAAGCAGCTTTTTTATTGGATTAAACTCATCAGCTTCATCTCATAAAAATAATAAGCAACTATTTGTTGATTGATGCTAGTTAGATGAAAGTAGCTTGAGGTAGATGTGTGATTTTACATGATGTTTTGAGAGTTGTCTTTAAATCAACTCAGCGCAAATGGACTTAGACTGTGAACCTGAATAAAAGTAATCATAAACTGATGTTAGTTCATGAAAATAAAAAAACCGGAATGAATACTCCGGCTTTGTGTTAGTTGTCTTAAAACAACATAATGGGATTATTAATCGATATTATTTAGGCATAAAATAGAAGTCACCAGCATCATAAACCAAAGCATCTGCATTGGAGATGGCAACCAATTCATCATTCAGCAATTTGAAGGGTGAATAGTTCCACGATGCAAATAGGTCTAGCATTTTTCTTCTATTCTCTTGCTCGCTGATTTCAATTTGAATAAGTGGTTTGAACTTTTGTATGGTATCTTTCATCTGAGGAAATAAATACACCTCATATCCCTCCACATCACATTTTAAAAAATCTAAACGAGCTAGGTTTTTAAACAAGTCATCAGCTATAAGCATTTTAGCTTTATAACTTAATCCGCCAGTATTGGATGCAGCATCAACAACACGTGTTAAACCATGTCTAAAAACACCATCTAAGACTGGAGTTTCTAGCGTGATTTCTTTTTGTTCGGCACCTAAAGCAACTTGGTATAAAGTAATATTGTTTAAAGCAAAAGATTTGGTATTCTTTAAGAACACATTGGCAAACATGGGAACGGGCTCAACAGAATAAACATGACCTGTTTTTCCTGCATATTTAGATAGAAATACAGAATAATATCCCACATTGGCGCCAATGTCAACACAAGTAAATCCTGGTTGAATCAGCTTTTCAAGAAAAAACAATTCAGGATATTTCTTTTTAAGTCTACCATTGGCAATAAGTCGGATATAAGTGCTACTAACAAGCGCCAAATAGTTTTCGGTTCCAAGTGCCTGTAGTAACCAGGATCTGATTTTCTTTTCCAGCATGTTATTTCACTTCCTCAAAATCTACATACTCGCCAATCTTATCGCTGCCGGTAGTTCTTTTGTTTTCTACTTTTTTGTTGATGGTAATAGTACCTTCAGGTTTACCCTGATCCTTATCCTGAGGTGGATAATGATGATGATTGATATTGTTATAAACCTTTACTTTGAATAAGCCTCCAAATAAAAATCTGAATAAGACATAAAACAAAAAGGCATATAAAAGAAACTTGAATATCATTTTTCTGGTTTTAAATTCTTGATGCAAAGAAACGAAATTTACTTAAATGCACCTATAAGCTTATACAATCGGCAAAAAAGCCTTTTGTTTCTGCTATTTTGATGGATTTTCGGAATTTGATTGCTTGAATTTTAGGGACAAACCATTTACGCAATACCTGAGTCCGGTTTTGTTTTTGGGACCATCATCAAAAACATGTCCTAAATGACCTCCACAAGAAGCGCACATGATTTCGGTTCTAATCATTCCATGAGAATGATCGGTTTTGGTAACAATCTTTGTTTGATCGATGGCTTCATAAAAGCTAGGCCAACCGCATCCACTATCAAATTTACCATCAGACGAAAACAGTTCTTCACCACAAGCTGCACATTGGTACATTCCACCATCCCATTGGTTTTCAAACTCACTGGTAAAAGGCCTTTCTGTTCCTTTTTTCCTAAGTATATAAAACTGCTCAGGGCTTAATTCTTTCGACCAACTTTCGTCTGATTTATTTACTTTAAAAACAAAACTATCTTCTATCTCTTTATGCGCTGTTAGTGTTACCATTTTCATTCTACTATCATCAATTTTGTTTTACTTGAATTACCTTGTACAAACTTGAAAAAATAGACACCTGTTTTTAATTCTCCATTTAATACAATTTGCTTATTGTGTGCGCTTCTATCAAGAATCTGCATTACTTCTAATCCTCTTATATCATATACATACAAATGGTAGTTTTGGTTTTCATTCAAACCTTCTACTTGAATGGCAGATTGATTAATAGGATTAGGAAAGCAGTTGAGTTCAGATAAATCATCAACAGACTTTTCAAAAGAAATGGTTTGTGAGTAGTTAAAGGAGCCATCTAAATCAATCATTTTTAACCTATAAAAAACCACATGATTCAAAGCACTAAAAACACCCTTATCAGTAAGTGAATAGGTTTTAATTGACCGGCTGTTTCCTGCAGCAGGAAGCTCTCCTACTTGAATCCATTTGTTCAAATCAAAACTTCTTTCGAGTTCAAAAACAAATGCGTTTTTCTCTGAGGCAGTTTTCCAATTCAATTCCACATCATTATCTAGAACCTTACCTTGGAAACTCAGAAGGTCTACAGGTAAAAACACCGTAAATGAGGAAATGAAATTACTGGTATTATAATTGGCTGTACTATTTACTCCATTGTATTCAAAAATGCTTACATAATATGGTTGATTGGGGTTTAAGCCAGTAACAATTACACCAGAACCCATTCCATTGTAAACCACAAAATTTCCATTTCCTAAATTTGTTCCAGAACCAAAAACTGAACTGGCTGGATAGTTGAATGAGTCGAGCGGTAATTGATTAACAGGAGAACCCATTCGCATGACTACTAATCGACGATTGCCATTCCCTGTTCTCCAACGAAGACGTGCTGCAGTTGTAGTAAATGAATCTAGGCTTAACTGTGAACTTGCCATGCTTGGCTCTGAAGGTTTAGCTAAACCCCAGATTCTATTAACAAATTGAGGACTGTCTACAAATGGGTTTCTATTGGCCTGAACAGTAAACACAGAGTTATTTCTATTGATTTCTTTTACACTTGGTGGATCTTGGTTATGCCATTTTACCAAGACACCTAATTCCCAGGCATCGTAAGCTGGATAGGCGTTACCAGCCAACACATCGTCTGCATTGCCATTGGTTTGCCATGAGGCAATGAGGTTGTTATAACGAGTAGCCATATACAATTGAGCCCTTGCCAAATCACCCTTGTATTCATCAACTGGCTCAAAAACAATTGAGGAGTAGCCTGGAGAAATACTACTTCCCAATTTGCCACCAATTTGAGAAACCCAAGTTGTTGTTCCCACTTCTCCATAAGGATAATTGCTTCTCATTCCATTCACTTTTCCGTCTGTTGGAAAAATATGGTACATATCTGACACCATAGGAGAAGAGCTATTGAACCAAGATTGAGGAAAACTATGTTCTCTATTGTAACAATCCCCTTCAACAGAATAACTACCACATTGGTTGGTTGAATAAGTAAATGTATAAGCAGCAGAAGGGCCAGAGATTGCGGTAGAATAAATATCCCAAACCTTACCATCATAAAACGCATCAGAATTAGGAAAAGCTGTCCATAATGAAGCATAGCTAATAGCAGTATGACCAGCTATTTTGTTGTACAATGCCGTTAACAAAGCAGATCCCGTTTGGGTGATACCTGAATAATAGTTTGCAGGCACATTTAAGCCCGCAGCGCCAGTTCCCACTACATTTAGGTTTACCGAAGGGGAGCCAGAACTTACATGACTCAAAACCCCGTTTAAAGCACCAGTTTGCAGCGGAGCAAAACGTACAAAAATCTCTGTTGTATCTATTGCGGAACCATTGTTTGGCAGATATAAAGCTTTGCCATAGGCTTGGTTAACCTGAAGTGAAATTTCAAAGTGTAATGGTGCAGTTATAGTAACACCTGTTCCAACATTGGTACCCCAAATTTTATAGCGGGCTGGAGCGGTGGCGTAACTAAGTGGGCAGGAACCAAAATTGCCCAAATTAGCTTTTGATAAAAACAAAGTTCCAGCATCAACAGCAGAAAGGTTTAAAAACAAACCCAATACAAAAACGAATAATATTCTCAAACGATTACGATTTTAATTTTTGAAAAATAGCACTTGCCACATTCTCTCCATCCATGGCTGCCGAAACAATTCCACCTGCATAACCTGCACCTTCTGCACAAGGATACAAACCTACTAATTCTGTGTGATGTAAAAATTCTTTGTGACGAGGAATTCTAACAGGCGATGAAGTTCTTGATTCGGTTGCCAACAATACAGCTTCATTAGTCAGGTAACCCTTCATTTTTGAACCAAACATTTTGAAGGCCTCCATTAAACCATTGGCAACAAAATCTGGAAGAATTTCATGTAAATTTCTACTGATTGTTCCTGGCAAATAAGAGTTTTGAGGTAGACTTGAAGAGACTTTTTTATTGACAAAATCAAGCATTCGCTGTGCTGGAGCTTGTAATGATTTATCAGCCATTTCGAAGCAGGCTTGTTCAACACTTTTCTGAAAATACATACCAGCAAGATTCCCCTTGTTGGCAAACGGTTTAAAGTCGGGAAGTTCAATACTGGTTACCATGCCGCTATTGGCATAAGGATTGTTTCTTTTACTCGGACTCCATCCATTCACTACAATTTCACCCGGGGCAGTCATAGCTGGAGCAATAATTCCACCCGGACACATACAAAAAGAAAACACACCCCTGCCACCCACTTGTTGTACTAAGCTATAGCTGGCTGCTGGTAAAAATTCACTTCTTTGTCCCTTACATTTATACTGAATTGAATCAATTAATTCTTGTGGATGTTCAATTCGCACCCCCAAAGCAAATGGTTTCGCTTCAATGCTAATGTTTCTTTTATCTAACAATTCAAAAACATCGCGGGCAGAATGACCTGTGGCCAAAATTACCTGCTCGTACCGATGGAGGGTTTCACCAATATAAATGCCTTTTAGGGTCTTTCCTTCTAATAAAAAATCGGTAAGTTTAGCATTAAAATGAACTTCACCACCATACTGCAAAATAGTTTCTCTGATTTTAGTAATGATACCAGGAAGTTTATTGGTTCCAATATGTGGATGACTTTCATACAAAATAGAAGTATCAGCTCCATGGTAAACCAACATTTTGAGGATGCGGTTTACATCACCCCTTTTGGAGCTTCTTGTATATAATTTTCCATCGCTGTAAGTACCAGCACCACCCTCTCCAAAACAATAATTACTCTCGGGGTTAACTGTATTGTTTCTAGTGATATTTGCCAAATCACGACGTCTTTCCTTTACATCTTTTCCGCGTTCAAAAACAACAGGTTTTAAACCCAGTTCAATGAGGCGTAAAGCTGCAAACAATCCGGCTGGACCAGCACCAATGATGGCAATTTCTTTTGAATTGGTGACGTTTTTAAAATCGAATTGAATCTCATCCTCTTGCAGCTCCTCTTTAATAAAAACCTCTAAGCTTAGGTTGATTTTAATAGGAATTCGCCTGGCATCAATACTTTTCTTTTTAATTTTAAAACCATTAAGTTCGGCCTTTGAAATACCAAGGTATGAAAAGATGTATGACGAAATCTTTTCGTTTGAATCCTGCTCAGCAGGTAATACCTGAATTTGTATTTCTTTACGCATTTTGTGTTAGAAGAAGACCTTCAAATTTAACATCAAGTTGAATTTGTTAGAAAAGAAGGGCGGCAAAAATCGACAAATTATCTGAATATCAAACCTGAATGACTCATTTCTTCTACATTTACTTATCTAAGTAGAAAGCTGATTCGATCTGCACAGAAAAGTGTCGGCAAAAATGTTGTTGCTCTTATCAATTTTTGCTCACCTTTTTTTAAAATCGACGTATATTGCTATAAATTCTAAATTTATGAAAAAACTAAATTCACTCCATTTTACAGCTCTAATTGCCTTTACGATTTTCTTAAGTTCATGCGGAAAACAACTTTATTCTTACAGAGATAAAGTAACTGTGAAAAAAGAAACAGCCATAGTTAAGGCAGAACCAAAAGCCGAGATGATTGAAAATAAAAAGTTTAAATCTAAACGTGTAGAAAATAAACTTCCTGAAAATAAGGTTGCGCAAATTGAAAGCAAATCGGGAACTGATAACAAAAAAATAGAAGGCATCATCCAAGAAAGTTTACCTGCATCAGGCAGTAAAACGGCTATTAAGCAGATGAGAAACCAAGTAAATGATGTTAAAAAGCAATTCAAAGCACTACACAAAGAATTAAAAAAGCAGGACATCAAAGAAAAACAAGGATTAGTATCAAGCCCAATCAAATGGATGGTAGTAGGTTTAATATTAATTGTAATTGGTGCAATATTAGGTCTATTGGTTAGTGCTGGTGGGTTTATTGCTTGGGTTGGAGGATTGATATTCTTGATAGGATTGTTGTTCTGGTTACTTGAAATGATATAAATCAATTGATTTCCACAAAGATTTTATAAATAAAAGGCAAACTTAGGTTTGCCTTTTTTATTTTCGCAGCTATTAATTTAAAAAATACAGAATGAATAAGCTGTCGGCAAGCGAATTAACTGCTACCTCTAGCCAGGTAAGAAGAGATGTTTTAAGAATGGTTCATGGATGTAAAAGTGGTCACCCAGGTGGAAGTTTGGGCTGCGCCGATTTTCTTACTGCCTTGTATTTCAACATCATGGATCACAATCCTGGATTTTCTATGGACGGTATAGGTGAGGATATATTCTTCCTTTCAAATGGACATATTTCCCCTGTATTTTATAGTGTTTTAGCTCGTTCTGGTTATTTCCCAGTTGAAGAATTAAAAACTTTTCGTAGAATAAACTCAAGATTACAAGGCCACCCCACTACGCATGAAGAACTTCCGGGGGTAAGAATTGCTTCTGGCTCTTTAGGTCAAGGTGTATCGGTTGCGGCTGGGGCAGCTTTAGCAAAAAAATTAAACAATGATTCGAAATTGGTTTATTGTTTAATGGGTGATGGAGAAATAGAGGAAGGTCAAAATTGGGAAGCCTTTATGTTTGCCGCACACCAAAAAATTGATAACCTAATTGTTACCATCGACTTTAACGGCCAACAAATTGATGGTTCTACCAAAGAAGTAATGGGACTGGGAGCAGATATTGCTACTAAACTTGCAGCATTTGGATGGGAGATTTTGGAAATGGATGGACACAATCATGAGAGTATTTTGGCAACCATGGCAAAAGCAAAATCAAGTGTTGGAAATGGAAAACCTAAATTCATTTTAATGAAAACAGAAATGGGTTATCCGGTAGATTTTATGATGGGAAGTCACAAATGGCATGGTGTTGCTCCAAACGATGCTGAATTAGCAAATGCTTTGGGTCAGTTACCAGAAACACTTGGAGATTACTAAGCGCGTTATATAGCCTGCATGCAAATACTTAAAAATGTTTTTAAAACCCTACTGGGTTTCGCTTTCTTTCTTAATTTGATTGGAGGTGATTTTGCTCAGGCTCAAACCTTAAAAAAACCAATTGTAACCCGCATCTTATTTCTGCTAGATGCCAGTGGAAGTATGTATGCCAAATTGGATAATGATACCCGAATTAATGTAGCTAAAAGACTTTTAGCCAAAACTATTGATAGTTTAGCTCCTATTAAAAATGTAGAAGTTGCACTTAGGGTATACGGTCATACCTCGCCTCCAGGGGCTAGGAATTGTAAGGATACAAGATTAGAAGTTCCGTTTAGGCCTAAAAATCATACTGAAATCAAAAACAGAATTCAGGCAATTAACCCAAAAGGAACAACCCTTATAGCTCATTCCTTGCTGATGTCGGCTTCAGATTTCCCAAGTGACCCTTATTCCAGAAACGTAATTATTCTCATTACAGACGGAATTGAAGAATGCTCTGGTGATCCTTGTGCCGTATCTGAAGCCCTACAGAGTAAAGGAATTATTCTTAAACCATTTATTATTGGCATAGGCTCTACACCTGATTTTAAGAAAGCATTTGATTGCGTTGGTAAATATTATGATGCCAATACAGAAGAAGGATTTAATACCGTATTAAACGTTGTTATTTCACAGGCATTGAATAATACAACCGCTCAAGTTAACTTATTAGACATCTACGGTAAACCCACAGAAACCAATGTCAACATGAGTTTTTACGACATGAACTCCAACCAGTTGATGTACAACTATGTTCATACCATCAACGAAAGAGGCAATCCTGATACCATATTGCTAGACCCAGTGTACAAATACAGAATGGTTGTTCACACAATACCTCCTGTGGTTAAGGAGAATATTGAAGTTACACCAGGAAAACATACCATTATTGGAGTTGATGCACCACAGGGACAATTAACCGTGCGTGTAGATGGTTTAACCAATTATAATAATTTGCAATTCATCACCAGAAAAGCAAAAGATTTCAAAACCTTACATGTGCAAGATGCGGTTGCTAAAGAGAAATATTTGGTAGGAAAATATGATGTGGAAGTTCTTTGTTTACCAAGAATGCTATTCAAAGATGTTTCTGTAGACCAAAGCACCACCACCACCATACAGCTGCCACAACCGGGCAAACTGATTGTCAGTTTTCAGGTTCAAGATTTTTATGCTGATATCTACCAAATGATTAGAAACGAGTTGGTTTGGGTTTGCAAATTATCAACTGATAAACGTATGC
>JBMLPO010000082.1:0-1031 GCA_049242065.1 Bacteroidia bacterium | reverse complement strand
AAGTTTCATAATCTGTATTTCCATTGATGGCATAAAGCGGATAAGCAATATTTGCCGCATGTTCCATAGCACCTGAATTAAAAGGAACTCCCACAAAACCAACACGTAAAAATTTATAAGGATTGAATTTTTCTTCAAAGCAAGTAATTGCTTGTTTTAAATGGGTAAATGATGCTTTAAAATTGCTTGTATCTTTTGCTTCTGATGCAAGTATGATTGGAATCATTCTATCTTTTGATTGAAATTCATCCTTCACCATTACATACTTTCCAACTGCAACAGATGCTAAGTATGTAGGAATCAAATCAGACCTCCAACTCCAAACATTATTCTGAACGCCTAAAAACTCGCCACTACAGATGGCGGAATAGCCTGAATCAGTTTCGATATTAAATTCGTAACTTGAACGGTTTGTGAAATTATCATTACAAGGAAACCAGCATCTACCAAAGTTGTGAGGATTTGAGGCAAAACCGACACCCATGTTAAATGAATAATTACCGGTAAAGTAGAATCCGCCCCATTTAGCATCTGCAACCGGTTGACCGCTATAAACAATTTTAATCGGAGTTGAAATCGGATCAACATTTTTAGCCAATTTCACAGTAAGAATTGAATCATTTTGAAAGAATTCCAATTGCTGGTTGCCATAAGTAACTTCAGATACTTGTAATTTCAATAAATCAAATTGAATTTCCTCACTTGTTCTTGGAATACCATTCAAGCCATTGATTAAAACATGACCTGAAATTGTTTTAGGCTCTGAACTGCTGATTTTCAAATTAATTGTATATCTTGATATAAATAGTCTTTCTGCAGCTTGTGAAGAACAAATTAGTAGTAAAAAGACAATTAAAAAGTATGATTTGATTTTAGTACTTTGCATAAGTTTCGAATATCGCATTTCAATTATTAATATCCATTTAATAATTTGATAAAATTTAGCTTGCTATTTTTCCACATAAACTATTTTTCTTGTGGGTATTTTCAACTCATAAACTCATTTTAATTGTCTATTTTGCGTTGCTTTG
>JBMLPO010000081.1:10295-13373 GCA_049242065.1 Bacteroidia bacterium | reverse complement strand
CAAGGATGGCAACTAATTTCTTCATGAATTTTATTTTATGCGGTGCGAATATAATAATATATCTAAATGTAAATAAGCTATTTTAACTCAAATTCTGTCTGTCCAATTCTAAAGCCTTCACAAAACAACTCAGCTTTGTACTTTCCTGCTACTAACTGACTTCCTGAATTCCAGTAAATTGCCACATTCTGAGCAGTTTGATTGAACTCAATAGTTTTCTTAGAACTGTACAATGACTCTTCGTTTTGAAACACAAAAGTACCTGAACCAGCTAATTGATTGTATACAGTGGCGCCATCGGGACCAACAATTTTGAGGTAGATTTCCTTATTGCCCTTTTCAGAAACATAATTTTCAGCCAAAGTGAAACTTACTTTTATCTGTTCTATCTGTCCGGTTCTAATGGTCTCTTTTTCTTTGCCATTACTTCTAAATTTGATACCAGTTACAAACATACTTTGGGCATTCAGTTTGGCTCCTATTGCCACTTTGGTGCTCAAACGAACATTGTCCATTGTTAGGTCTTCATTTTTCCTTTTTTGCTTGGTGATGTCTGTTTTGAGAGTGGTATTTTCTTTATTCAAACTCACAATAACTGTATTCAATGAGTCAATCTGACCAATGTATTTACGCTTGTAATACCTGAGCATATCAATTTCATCTTGAGCTTTTTGTAATTGCTCTCTGGTTAATTTACCCTGACGTAATAAGGCCTCAATCCTTTCAGCAAATTCCTGTAATGAATCGTTTTTCTCTCTTAAAAACTGATCCAATTCTGAATTTCTGCCTTTAAATTGATCTAACTCAAGTGCAGTTTGCTTCAATAAAGTATCCAATTCCATTCTGGTAGAATCTGATGAATATAAACGCTCTTCAGTTACAACCAGCTTTTTATCTGTCTGAAAATAATTGAACAAAAAGAACCCCAATAATAACAAAGTCAGAATATTGGTGGCCGACAATATGATGATGATTAACCTGCACCTTTTATTATTATCTTTTTCTTCCATGCCGCAAAAGTATTAAATAGCTTTGGCAAAGGAAAAAGTATTTTCCACCAAAAGTGCGTGTTTTGGGGATATCCATAAAAATCTCATCATTTTATTGGATTTGATAGGTAGGATTGTAGGATTATAAGCTAATTTCTGTAGCATCAATTACTTAAATCAGCTTTTT
This sequence comes from Bacteroidia bacterium, assembly GCA_049242065.1. Classification (GTDB taxonomy): domain Bacteria; phylum Bacteroidota; class Bacteroidia; order UKL13-3; family UKL13-3; genus CAISCU01. The sequence goes on along the minus strand of JBMLPO010000081.1, from coordinate 12,197 downwards.
CATTTTGTATTTAAAACTTTGGACTAATTCTAATTGCCCTATTTAATCCTTTGAATCAAGCATTTTATAAAAAAGGCCCATTACCTGCTATTTACATTTTATCTATTTTGGCTCGATTTCTTTATACTTGCCAAACTATTATTGTTTACACATGAATGTTAGTCCGATATTTATAGAAGGCCCTCTTGTCATTCAACCCCGAATTTTTAATGATGCCAGAGGATATTTTTATGAAAGTTACAATGAAAATGCCTTTAAAAATGCGGGCATTAACCTCAATTTTGTTCAGGATAACCAAAGTCTATCTCAAAAAGGTGCCCTTAGAGGTTTGCACTTCCAAGCCCCTCCATTTGAGCAAGGTAAACTGGTTCGTGTAATTGCAGGTTCTGTAATTGATGTGATTGTAGATATTCGTAAGAATTCCCCAACATATGGAAGGCATTTTGCCATTGAACTCAATGAAGAAAATAAAACCATGTTCTGGATTCCACCTGGTTTTGCTCATGGTTTTGAAACCTTAGTAGACAATACCATCTTTTTGTATAAATGCACCAATTTGTATGATAAGGCAAGTGAAGGTGGACTAAATTTTAATGATCCTGAACTTGGTATTCAATGGAAAACCAGTGAACCTATTGTCTCTGAAAAAGATTTAATTCTACCATTTCTGAAGGATTTTACCAGCCCATTCTAACCTAATACCTAAAATGTCTGAAAACATCATCGACCCTGAAGTAGTTGAACTTATTTCTAAATTAAAAACCAAATACGACCAGAACGGACAAGATTTTAAGGCCTATCTGGAGGGTTTGGTTTACCAAGAATACACCAGTTATTGGGATTATATCCAAGTTGATACTTTATTGAGTTTACAAAAACCAAAAACAGATATTCCTGATGAATTAATCTTCATTATGTATCACCAGATTACTGAATTGTATTTCAAGTTAACCCTACATGAGATCAAACAATTACAGGCTAAAAAATCTGACTTAACTGCTGAGTTTTTAACTGCCCGCCTCAAAAGAATGATTGCCTATTTCAGGAATCTAACCAATTCTTTTGAAATCATGATTGAAGGAATGGAACCTGCTCAATTCTTAAAATTCAGAATGAGTTTATTGCCTGCTAGTGGTTTTCAGTCGGCTCAGTACCGCATGATTGAAATACTATCTACTCCACTTATTAACTTGGTTGGTATCAGTAAAAGAGATGAGTTAAAATCGGCAAGTAAAGAGGAACAATTTGCCAATATTTACTGGAAAAATGGAGCCACTGAACTAAGTAGCGGTAAGAAAACACTTACTTTAACTCAGTTCGAAGAAAAGTACTCTGATGATTTATTCAGGATGGCTATTGAGAACCAAAACTCCCACCTATCTAGCTTATTCCATCAACTGAGTACAGAAGAACAGTCGAATGGAGATTTGCGTGAGGCCATGAAAAATTTCGATTTGGCAGTCAATGTACATTGGCCTTTGGTGCATTACAAATCGGCCGTTAGGTATCTTCAAAAAAGCCCAGCTGATATTGCTGCAACAGGTGGAACCAATTGGCAGAAATATTTACCTCCAAGATTTCAGTTTAGAATTTTCTTCCCTGAATTATATAGCCCAGAAGAACTAGAAAACTGGGGTAAAAATGGCTAAAGTATGTTAAAGAAAAGTTTAAGAATTCTGCTTTCATTTTCTTTCTTCCTTTGTTTGGGATTTCAAGCAAAGGCCCAAGAAATTACGGATGATGGGATGGGACGAACTTTTTATGATGATGCCAAACAGAAAATCAAAGAGATATTCCATTATATCCTAGAATTTCAGGTAACACTAAATCCAGAAAATAACGAAGAGTTGATCAATAAAACTGTCGTTATCAAAAATGGGCCTTATACTTCTTATTATATCA
>JBMLPO010000081.1:0-10285 GCA_049242065.1 Bacteroidia bacterium | reverse complement strand
CCAAAGACAGTACTTGGAAGTATTACGATGAAAAAGGAATCCTAAGAAAGGTTGAACTTTACCGAAACAATGAATTAGTGCAATGAAACGATTGAATCTATTTGTTATCCTCTTTTTATTCTTCAGTTTAAGCTTTCAAGCCTTGGCTCAAGAAAAAGAAATTGAAATAAAAGTCAATTTAGAGGTAGGTAAATACATCAAAATCAAGCCTTGTAAAAAAGGAAAAAAAGAATTTGATGGGATTGATATTTATGCCAGAAACAAAGCCTATGATAAATCTAAAATCAATCCGGAAACTGGCGATGGTTTGGTTGAGGCTTTCTTCGAAAAAAACACCAGTATTGATGCCAAAAGGTTACCCTGTGTAATGGGTGGACATGCTTATATCATTGCTTCTTTGCAAGAATATCCAACTCCCGATGGTATCAAAAGAGTGGTGATTTGTTATACCAAATTCGATTTAACTTTAATTTGGATTGACCTCGACAAGGCCATTGAGGCAGGTGAAATTGAGTTGTAAATTCAAATCCTGATTCGCCTAAACAGTCTTAAAACAAATTCTTTTTCCTGAAGAAAAACACGCCTGAAACAGATAAAACAATTGCCATCAATACCACAATCCAAAATGCATATGGACTATGTTGAAAAGGCAAATCTACATTCATTCCATATACACTTGCTACCAAAATTGGCAAGGAAAGAATAATGGTTACTGAGGTTAAATACCGAATGGTAATATTTAAATTATTCGAAATAATGGAGGAATGTGCTCCCATCATATTCCCTAAAATATTGCTGTAAATATTCGACATTTCAATGGCTTGCCTGGTTTCAATATTTACATCCTCAATCAATTCTTTTTCTCTTTCTTTGGCTGAATCAGGTAAATTCAATCGCTGCAATCTTTGCATCATCAACTCATTTGCTTTGAGTGAGGTACTGAAATAAACCAGACTTTTTTCCAAATACAATAACTCTAGTAATTCCCTGTTTCGGGTTGAACGATGTAACATGGTTTCAATATCATTGGCTTTGTTATTGATGTCTTTTAAAAACTTCAAATACAAAACAGATGATTTTAAAAACAATTGCATCACAAATCGCTCACGCAAATGGGTATAAAAGTTTCTGATTTTATTTTCTTTGAAAACCTGAATAACCTCGGTTGGTCTGCTACAAATGGTAATAATTAAATCGCGTTTTAAAACAATACCTAGTGCTATAGTGGTATAAGGTAAGTCCTCTCCTTTTGTGTTTTCAACGGGAATACGACTCACAATTAACATGCAGTTTTTGTGACTTTCTACACGTGCGTTTTCATCCGGGTCGAGTGGATCATTAAAGACTTCTGGTGGTAGCAATAATGAAGTCGACAACATTTGTACTTCCTTACCGGTAGGACTTACCACATTGATCCAACAGTCTTTTTCGTACTGTCCGATCTCCTCAAGCCTGCTATAAGTGCTTTTGAAGTACTGGATCATCTTGTATTGGGATTAAATGGCCTACATGTTGAAGCCGCAAAATAAGGCAATTTATTTGAATAAGTCAGTTCTTTGTTGAGGGCTTTTTTAGGTATTCCCATAAAAATTACTCTTAAATAAAAATAGTTTTTCTAATTACTTCATTATGAAACCATAGACTTATCTTCTGGGTTAATTTACTTTCATTCTAATTCAAGATAACTGCTATTTACCTGTTAGTATTTTTGATATTCATACCTATTGAACACCTTCAGATTATTTAATCTAATTTGCCACTCCATGAAAGGAATGCAGATAAATGCGAATTTGATTCGAATAATTTCATTTGCAAGTTTTACATTCGCATGGCTTGAAAATTACAATATATACAGATGGTTCAGCCAGGGGAAATCCCGGTAAGGGTGGTTATGGAGCCATTCTTAAATCAGGTCCGCATTACAAAGAAATTAGCGCTGCATACCGCCACACAACTAATAACCGAATGGAATTATTAGCAGTGATTGTGGCTCTTGAATCTATTAAAGTTCCTAATGCCGAAGTTGACGTATATACAGATAGTAAATACGTTTGTGAAGCAGTTGAAAAACGTTGGGTATTTGCTTGGGCTCAGAAAGGTTTCAAAGACAAAAAAAATCCCGACTTATGGATTCGCTTCTTAAAAATATTCCGTCAACACCAAGTAAAATTTCATTGGATTAAAGGTCATGCTGGCCATCCCATGAATGAAAGATGTGATGTTTTAGCCACTCAAGCTGCCGATGGAAACACTCATCTGATTGATTATGAATACGAAAAAACAGAAGACAAACTATTGTAATCTCATATTTTTTCGACTTTTATTTTCGGAATTAATTAGTAACTTTATCTCATTAAATCCTATGAGGTATGCTAAACATACTCGTTCCTAACGACTACTCCCCTGAAGCAAAAAATGCTTTAAAATATGCGGTGGAATTTGCAGCCCAAACTGGCAGTCAGATTTATTTATACCACGCTATTCCGGAAGTCATGCCAATTCATGAAATTCCCTATGAAAACTACTATGCTGATGAGTTAGAAGAAGAGGAATTATTATTAGAATCTTTTAATAATCTATCAAAAGAACAAAACTGGCCTGCCATTAAACCACCTAAAACATTGGTTAATTTTAGTAACCGTGTATCTGATGGAATCCGAGCAGCTTTTGAAGAGCTCAAGGCGGATATTGTTATCATGGGGACCCACGGCGCCAGTGGTTGGAGAAAATACGTCCTTGGCACACATACTGCCAACCTAATCGCTGAATCTGATTTCCCTATGATTGTTGTACCCTCCAATTACAACTTCAAACCAATCTATCACATTGTATACTCCTCAGATTTGCAAAACTTGGAATCTGAACTAGAAATATTGGTTCCATTCTCCAAAATTTTTCATGCAGTACTCGATATTTTCTATTTTGATTATGCAGGTACTGAAAGTGAAAAACTGATGTTGGATGCAGAACAATTCATTAAAAATCTGAATTATAAAAACATCAAACTAAGTGTTAAAAAAGGAAACTTAGAATTGAGCATCGATGAACAATTGAGAAAAAATCTAGATTTCAGTAATACTCAAATTGTAACGCTTTTCAAGAATAAACACACTTGGGTTGAAGATATGTTGCTGAGTTCAAATTCTCGTCAAATGGCCATGCAATGCCAAATCCCTGTTTTAATTTTTAAAAAGCCTTAAGGTTTATTAAGTACAAATTTTCGTATCAATTCATTACACTGATCTGCAGCTTCCATTTGTACAAAATGACCTGCTCCTGTTATCAGTTCACAACTGCAATTGGGGATTAAGGCACTGGCTTTTTTAGCAATTCCTTCGGTTGTTTCTAAGGGATGAACCATTTTATTGGGAATCATTGCATCTTCTTTTCCAAAAATCACCAAAACAGGCGATTGTATTTCACTCAAGAAAACCCCTATTTGCTCATCAAGCATGGCATGTATATTGGATCTAACCATTTTACTCCAATGTAATCCTTGATGCAATGGAAAATAAGATTTTAAATCACTGATGATTTTGGAAGATTGTTGATGCGCATTCTTGTAAAAACTATTTTGTATGGCAGTTACTAAGCTCGACTCATCGCTGACTAAAAATGAACCCAGTTCCATCATTTGTTTCATCCAAGCTTTTTCTAAAGATGTAAATTGTTCAAATCCACTAGGTGCTAATAAAATCAATCCCTCACACAAACTCGGATAACGCAACGAAAATATTATAGCTATGTGCCCTCCCATACTATGTCCTACCAATATGGCTTTTTCTATTTGCAATTCCTTTAACATCAATTGCACACATTCAGCATAAAAAAACAAAGAATAAGGCCTCTCCGTTGATTTAGATGAGAGTCCATTACCCGGCAAATCTATAGAGATACACCTGAAGTCTTTTTTCAGCACTTCTGTATTTTTATTCCATACCCCATGGTAATTCGCCAATCCATGAATAAAAACAAGCACAGTTTCTGAACTTCCTTCATCTGTATAGGCAATTTCTATTCCATGTCCTATCGAAACACTTTCCATTGTTTTCATCAACTGCGAGTATAAGTTATTTGATTTGCTTGGTCACTGAAAACTTTAAAATATATTTGGCAAATATTTAGTCGAGGATTTCAATATGTTGAAGAAGAAAATTCTAGTGCTCAGGTTCAGTTCTATTGGTGATATTGTGCTCACCACTCCGGTTATTCGCTGCCTGAAACAACAATTGCCTCATGCTGAAATCCATTTGCTTAGTAAGCCTCAATACAAAGACTTTTTAGTTTCTAATCCCTATATCGACCAAGTTCATTATCTTGACAAACACCCTATTCTGAAGGCAATTGAATTAAAAAAATGGGGGTTTGATTATGTAGTTGATTTACACAATAACCTCCGCACATCCATGATCAAGGCTGTGTTGGATGTTCCTTCCGAATCTTTCCCAAAACTCAATATTGAAAAATTCCAAAGTGTTCATCTAAAGATAAACACCTTAGCTCCCATTCATATTGTGAGCAGGTATTTTAAAGCTGCCGAAAATTTAGGTATTGTAGATGACCAAAAAGGATTGGATTATTTTATTACTGAATCTGATATCCAATCCGCTCAAGTTCATCTTTCACATCTAAACAATCATTTTATTGCTTGGGCTATTGGTGGTCAACATGCGACCAAACAATTACCCGTTCAAAAAATCATTGATATCGCCAAACTCATCCAATTCCCAATAGTTCTTTTAGGTGGCAAAGAGGATGCACATATGGCTGAACAAATAAAAAAGGAGATTCCAAGTTGCATCAATCTTTGCGGACATTTCAGTTTAAATCAAAGTGCAGCTTGTTTGTATTTGGCCAACTTGGTGCTGAGCAATGATACCGGACTGATGCATATTGCCGCTGCTTTTCAGAAACCTATTATCTCATTTTGGGGAAATACCGTTCCAGAATTAGGCATGTACCCTTATTATGGAGGTGAAGAAAACAAGGCTTTCATAGTGGAAACTAAAAATCTGCCTTGTCGACCTTGTTCCAAAATTGGTTTTGATAAATGTCCGCATAATCATTTCAAATGTATGAATGAAATAAATCCTCAAGAAGTTTTTCACCTCATTAAGGCTGCTCTAAGCCTGTAAAACAAGAGATTTTTATTTTTTTCAACAAATCAGAGGCAGCCCATCTAATCACCTAAATTCGTAATCCTATAAATCGAATTCAGGGCGCTTCAAATGAAATTTTCACATCTCCACGTACACACCCAATTTTCACTGCTCGACGGAGCTGCAGATATCAGCAAACTTTATAAAAAAGCTATAAAGGATGAAATGCCTGCGCTTGCCATTACCGACCATGGTAATATGTTTGGAGCTTTTGAATTTGTTGCGGAGGCCTATAAACACAAACACGATGATGGTACTTTAAAAGTAAAGCCAATTGTGGGTTGTGAATTTTATGTGGTGGCAGATAGAACAAAACGTCAATTTACCAAAGAGGACAAAGATGTAAGGGCCCACCAATTACTCCTTGCAAAAAATGCCGAAGGCTACCAAAACCTAATCAAACTTTGTTCTTTGGGTTATATGGAGGGTATGTATGGCAAATATCCTCGAATCGATAAGGAACTCATTTTAAAATACCACAAGGGACTCATTGCCACAACATGTTGTATTGGTGCTTCAGTTCCTAGGGCAATTCTAAAAAAAGGTGAGGCTGAGGGCGAGGCTGAATTCAAATGGTGGCTCGATATTTTTGGTGAAGACTATTATATCGAATTACAAAGACATGCCATTCCTGAACAAGATAAGGTGAACGAGGTCTTATTAAAATTCGCTGCCAAATACAATGTAAAAATCATTGCTTCTAATGATTCTCATTATGTAGATCAGCAGGATGCCAATGCCCACGATATCTTACTTTGTATCAATACAAATGAAAAACAAAGCACGCCAATAATGAAAGACTTTTCCGATGACGAAGTGAATGTCAAAGGAAAACGTTTTGCTTTTGCCAACGATCAGTTTTATTTCAAAACCACACAGGAAATGACTGATTTATTCAGTGATATTCCTCAAGCAATTGATAATACAAATGAGATTGTTGGAAAAATAGAAACCCTCAATTTAAAGCGTGATATCCTCCTGCCTAATTATGAAATCCCCTCAAACTTTAGCAGTCAGGATGATTACCTTTACCATATTACCTATGAGGGCGCTCGCAATCGCTACAAAGAAATTACGCCTGATGTTGAAGAACGCCTGAACTTTGAATTACACACCATCAGAACCATGGGGTTTGCTGGTTATTTCCTCATTGTGGCCGACTTCATCAAAGCGGGTCGTGATTTGGGGGTATTTGTGGGGCCCGGCAGGGGTTCTGCTGCAGGTTCTGCGGTTGCATATTGTATTGGAATCACCAATATAGATCCTATTAAATACGATTTGCTTTTTGAGCGTTTCCTGAATCCAGATAGGAAGTCGATGCCCGATATTGATACCGACTTCGATGACCTAGGACGTCAGAAAGTAATTGATTATGTAATTAATAAATACGGAAGAAACCAAGTTGCTCAAATTGTAACTTATGGCACCATGGCTGCTAAATCTAGTATCAAAGATGTGGCCAGGGTAATGGACCTCCCTCTTCCTGATTCTATTGCAATGGCTAATCTGGTTCCTTCTAAACCTGGAATAGAACTAGGCCGCGTTCTTCATGCTCCTATTGATGGTGAGAAAAGTTTAAAAGACAAGGAAGGACTAGATTCAACAGAACTTGAAATGGTGAATAAACTCAGGGAAATTTATAATGGAACTGATTTAAGAGCCAAAGTTTTAAAAGAAGCCGAGAAACTGGAAGGATCCGTAAGAGGCACAGGAGTGCATGCTGCGGGTTTGATTATTGCTCCAAAAGATTTGATGGAAATTGTTCCCGTAGCAGTAGCAAAAGATTCAGACCTAGTAGTTACACAATACGAAGGAAAAGTTATTGAAGATGCGGGTGTAATTAAAATGGACTTTTTGGGCTTAAAGAACTTAACCATTTTAAAAAATGCACTGATATTCATCAAACAAAATCATGGCGTTGAAATAGTTCTTGATGATATTCCTCTAGATGATGCCAAAACCTACGAAATCTTTCAAAGAGGAGAAACCAATGGTATTTTCCAATTTGAAAGTGCGGGTATGCAAAAATACCTTAAGGATTTAAAACCCGATCAATTCAGTGACCTCATTGCCATGAATGCTTTGTTCCGTCCGGGACCTCTTGCATATATTCCTACATTCATCAATCGTAAGCATGGTAAAGAACCTATCTCTTACGATTTACCAGAAATGGAGGAATACCTCAAAGACACTTATGGGGTTACCGTTTACCAAGAGCAGGTGATGTTACTTTCTCAAAAACTCTCCAATTTCACCAAAGGTGATGCCGATGTATTGAGAAAGGCTATGGGTAAAAAAGACAGATACACGCTCGACAAAATGAAGGGTAAGTTTATTGAAGGTGCTATTACCAAAGGACATCCCGCAGATAAACTCGAAAAAATCTGGACCGACTGGGAAGCTTTTGCTCAATATGCATTCAATAAATCACATTCAACTTGTTATGCTTATGTAGCTTTTCATACTGCTTATTTAAAAACCCATTACCCAGCAGAATACATGGCTGCTGTTTTGGGTAATTCAAGCGGTAATATCGAAGATGTTTCTTTCTTCATGGAGGAATGTAAGCGCATGGGTTTGGTTGTATTGGGTCCAGATGTGAATGAATCACTCATGAACTTTTCGGTGAATAAACAAGGCCAAATCCGATTTGGAATGAGCGCAATTAAAGGTGTGGGTGAGGCAGCAGTTGAGTCTATTATTGATGAAAGAACCAAGGGTGGTCCTTTTGTTTCTATTTTTGATTTAACTCGTCGTGTTAACCTAAGAGCCGTGAATAAAAAAACATTGGAGGCCCTCGCCCTAGCTGGTGGCTTTGATTGTTTTGAAGGTGTACACCGTGCCCAATACTTTAATATTGGTCAAGATGGTATCAATATCATTGAAAAAGCCATTCGTTATGGCAACTCGGTTCAATCTAATGAGTCAAGTAATTCCATGAGTTTATTTGGCGCTGTAAGTGGTGTGGTAATCCCTGAGCCTCCAATTCCGGCTTGCGATACTTGGAACCTCATGCATCAGTTGAAGGAAGAAAAGGAAATGATTGGTATGTATCTTTCGGGACATCCTTTAGATCCATACAAAATTGAAATTGATAAACTGGTAACAAATCCCCTGAAGGACTTAAAAGAATTGGCCTCACTAAAGGGTAAAGACATTAGAATTTCAGGGATTGTAGTGGGTGCAGAACACAAGGTTTCTAAAAATGGTAAAAACTATGGTTCACTTACCATTGAAGATTTTTCTGGCACCTACAATTTTGCTTTGTTCAATAACGATTACCTCGATAACAGAAAATACATGGAGATAGGCTATTTCTTGTTTATCAAGGGGCGCGTGCAAAATAGATGGAACAAAGAAGATGATTTTGAAGTGAAAATTTCTTCGATTGATATGTTAAGTGAGGTTCGTGAAAAATACTTCAATAAAATAACCTTAGCCCTTGAATTAGAAAAACTAAATAGAGATATGTTGGGTTATCTTTTAGACTTAGGTAAAAATCATCCCGGTAATTGCGCTCTGTTTTTTGATTTAATTGATTCTAAAGATGCTCAAGGTATCAAACTCATGTCAACTAAAGCTAAAATTAGTCCGATTAATGAGGTATTAGATGAACTCAATGAATTGGGACTCGATTATAAAATTGATTTTAAATTAAATTAAGACTGACAAAATTTGTATTTTTTTGAATGGCATATATCTTGCAATCATAAAACTAAAAATAAATAATTATGGCAATAGAAATAACAGACAGCAACTTCGAGGAAGTAGTGCTGAAATCAAATGTACCAGTATTGGTAGATTTTTGGGCTGAATGGTGTGGTCCGTGCCGCATGGTGGGTCCAGTTGTAGAAGAATTAGCTAAAGAATATGATGGTAAAGCAGTTGTTGGAAAACTAAATGTTGACCACAATCCTCAAGTTGCTACACAATATGGTATCATGAGTATTCCTGCTTTGTTGTATTTCAAAGATGGTAAAGTAGTAGACAAACAAGTTGGTGCAGTTCCTAAACATGTACTAGCAGGTAAATTACAATCTCAAATCGGTTAATTCGTTTTAGATTATAAATCATAAAGGCTGTATCAAAACCTGGTACAGCCTTTTTCATGATGATTCCTCTAGGTTTGAATTCATAGAGAAAAACTAATTTGAATTCAAATAGAGTATGATTAAATTGGCTTGTTGAATAGTTAGCTTTTTACACTATTTAATTATTTTAATATCCTATGTATCAATTAAAACAGGAAGACCTTTTACAAATCCCAAACCTCGAATTCTTAGCTAATCAAGTGGTAGAAGGATTTATTACAGGTATGCACAAAAGTCCATACCATGGTTTTTCTGTTGAGTTTGCCGAACACAGACAATACAATACTGGAGAAAGTACGCGCCATATTGACTGGAAACTACTAGGCCGTACCGACAAATTGTTCGTAAAACGGTATGAGGAAGAAACCAATCTCAGGTGCCAATTGGTAATTGACGCATCTGCCTCTATGTATTATCCAGAAAAAGGATTGAACAAATTACGATTTTCTGTTATTGCGGCAGCTTCTATTATTCAATTACTCAAAAAGCAAAGAGACGCAACGGGCTTGAGTATTTTTGGTGATGGACTTAGTTTCAATTCACCCGCAAAATCAAGTTCTATCCACCAAAAAAGATTGTTCTTTGAAATGGAACAATTGCTCAATCAAAAAACAGGAGCAAGCGGAAGTAAAATCAGCGAAAACCTGCATTTATTAGCTGATAGTTTACACAAACGCTCTTTAGTTATTGTTTTCACAGATTTGTTTCAAAGTGGCGACAGCGACTTAAAACAAGCTTTGCAACACCTGAAATTCAACAAACATGAGGTCATTTTATTTCATGTTGGCGACAAAGAAACAGAGCTTCAATTTGAATTCAAGAACATGCCTCATGTGTTTATTGATAGTGAAACTGGCGAAAAACTCAAAATTCATCCGCAGGCAATCCAGCAGGAATACTTGGAGTATTTTGAAAAGTTTAAACAAGATTTAAAAGTAAGCTGCTTGCAATACAAAATAGAACTGATTGAAGCATTTATTGGTAATGATTTCAACCAAATTCTGTTTCCATTTTTAATGAAAAGAGCCAAACTGA
>JBMLPO010000080.1:0-6212 GCA_049242065.1 Bacteroidia bacterium | reverse complement strand
ATTTGGATCCAATGCTGTTCTCATCCTATGAATTTGGTAATTACCATCTCCTATATGAGTATACTTTAAGGTACCAAATAAGAGTCCACCAATGATTCCACCTATGATTAATATCCTCACATTACCAATTAAAAATAAATACAAAGCACCACCTGCAGCTAATACAAATAGAGGTCCCCGACTTCCAGACAATGCATATCCCCAAAAGCAAACAGCTACAATAAACCAATAGTAATACTTCATCTTTTTCTCGAATGGACCAATGGCCATGAGTAAAGCAAATAAGGTTGAATGCGCCATGGCTGCACCAAATTGTCCAGCATCAGAATAAAATGAAAATATGCGTAATTGTCCTTGAATTTCATGTGTAATACTACCACCATTGTCTAGCCATTTTCGCTCACCTGCAGTTACTCCAATATAATGCATTTTGAATCCATAAAAGGCAGACACCAAACTCCAAACCATCCATATATTAATGAATCGATCCATCTCCTCTTCGGTATCCATTAATACATAAATTAAGGCTACAATCTGCATGGGGTAGAATGATAATCCACGAACTGCATAAAACCAAGCCTCTTTACTTCTGGCCTCTGGATTCACTAACTCAACCAAGGTGAACAAAAACCAGCCAAACATGAGCCAGAATAATGGACTGGTAAAACTTCTGGTACCATGCTTCCCAGTTTTTTTGAAAATAGTTGCAACTATACAAAGCAACAAAAGAAAGTCCACACCTAAACCCCAAGGAATATTGGCATCGATAAAACGGGTAATTCCATTGGAAATAAAAGACAAATGGAAGCTATACAGTAAAGCTAAAATTGGGTTATAAAAAATACTTACCAGGAATGCTATAATAAATGGTAAAGCTATAAAAAATCCCATGGTAGCCACTTGCCCCTTGCCTATCATATAACCAATGATCATGGCAATCAGGACAAAGCCCATTAAAGGCTTTATATCATTCCGAATATTTTTAAAAAATTCAGACAACTTAGCTTAGTATTTTTGACCACCCAAAGCCAATTTTAATTTCCTTCTGAAATTTGAACGCTTCTTAGGTATTTCACCATAAATAGATTCAAGTAAATCCGGTTCAACGTGATTGAGAATTACCTTGATTTTACCATCGCATAATTTCTGGTAATTTTTCAATTGAAACCTATCGGCGTTGGTCCATGATTTTTGCGCATGAACAACCAATATGGATAGATTCGACATTGAAATCAATTGCGATGGAATTGGGTATTTTTTGAGTTCAGGAATTTCGAGAATCGTATAAGAAATATCGTCATCAGGACCCGATTCATTTTCTTTCATGAAATCATTGATGCCATTATAATCAATCAATTCATCATTCACTTGGTACACTTGTGAAATAACTTTAGGATTGTTTTGTGTCAATTGTTCATCCAATACCTTGGAGGTTTCAGGATATAAGTACAATACTTTGTTTCTTATCCTCGATAATTTCTTCACCAACTCTTCTGCAAAGAATGATTTACCTTCTTTTGATTTTACACTGAAAACAGTGATCAGGTAGTTTTTTGTATAAGGATTGCTTTGTCTTAAGTCTATAAAAACTTCATTTACTACTTGCTGCATCATGGATGATGCGATTTCATCTATACCAACAATTTTGGTATTGATACCCTGTTTTTCAGGTAAGGCATTTAAAAGAGGTAATCCTAAAATAGATTCAACTTTTTCAGGAGATCTCAATGATTTATTCATGAGTTCCTGAGCGATATAATAAGCCAATAACAATACCAATCCAACAATGAAACTACCAATAATTAATAATGCTCTCTTTGATGGTAATGGTTGCAATGGGAAATAAGGATTATCAATTACTTTCAGGTTATTACTCATTTCTAAACTTTGTTGTCTTAGTTTAGCGAGATTCAAACCATGTAATACAGATAAGTACTCTTTTTCATTTACAGAAATTTCTCTTTCTAATCTTCCTAAGGTAGAACCCAATGGTGCAAATTCTTGGTAAATTCCATCATATTGTTTCATCCTCATTTCGAATACTTGAAGACGACCTTTTGATTCTTCTAATTCAACAATTTTACTCAACCATTCATTTAACAATGATTCTTGAGGAACCCATTCGATAGAGTTATTGAATTCATAATAATCGCGAGCCTTCTCTTTTAATTTTATTTTGATGGTCTCTGCTTGGTCTCTTAACTCTGCAATGTTTTCTGCATTTGCTTTGTATAAAGTAGCATTGGTTATTTTAAAATTGATATTAGCAAGCTCTTGTCGCAATGTCACCAACTCCTCATTGTAGCCAACAAAATCGGAATAGTTGTTCATTTTTTCTTCTATCCTCTGAGTAGCTTTTTGAGCTGCCTCTAGTTTCATTTTTTCTTTGTAGTAATCGGTTGATAAATCCTCTTTTGATTCAGCAACGAATTTTGCTTGCTCATAATAATTGATGATTTTATTATTTACACCAAAATCTCTTAACTTGTTTTCAGAAGATTGAAGCACTGAGAAAGCATGTTGTAATTGTTGTTCAAAATACTTCACCACATTTTGTGTTTCAGAACCTTTTATACCTCTGTATCTCATTGAAAATGCATCGATATAAAACTTCATTGCATTCCAACAAACACCAGGATCATTCGATTTCAATGTCATTTCTAACATATCACTCGAATTTTTTCTTGTTACGGTTACGCTTCCACTAATGCTTCCAAGAAAATAGTAAGAACCTGGAAAAGTGAGCAAATCTCTAACCGTATTGCGGGTAGAACTATCTTTAATTGAATATAACAATTGTACTGTTTTATTAAAGTTATTAGGTACAATCATTTTTGCTCTTTCTTCATCAGAAACCAATTCTTTTAACTTCTGAAATCCTTTCACACCTAAAATATTAGGATCAGGTTCCTTCAACAATAAATGCTGAGCTAATAATTTGATAGCAACTTCTTCTACAGTCTCGCGACTTTTAATCGTAGTAATTAAATTATCAAAAGCATTGTTTACTTTAAAATTATCAATTCTTTCTGTTCCATCATCTGTAATGCTATAACCTGAAGCCAAACCAGTATAAATGGTAGTTTGTGTTTCAAATTCTTTAGGCAAATCTCTTGTAAAATATATCACCATCCCCGCTAATAAACACGGAAAAATGAGCAACCATTTTGCGTTTTTAAGGACGATTCTTGAAAATACAATTAAATTCATTCTGTTCTTATTTGATTCTAAGACTTGTTAACTTCACTCCAATCCAGTTTTCTAAAAAGTAGTAGTAAGTCATAAAATCTTTTTTTGTTAATTCTAAATTACTCTCAGCTAAAGCTTGTAAATTCTTTAAACGCGATAGTTCTTGAGGATGTATTTTTCCTCTTTTCATTTCAACCGTTGCTATTTCAGAGGTAAGTTTTGCACTTTCTACATCTTGTGTTCTAATCCATAATAATTTTTGTGCAGCCAACAAGTTGAAATAATCTTGAATAATCAAACGTCTCAAATCCATTTCCTGATCTTGACGTTTTGCTTTTGCCATGTCCAACTCAGCTCTCATTTGCTTCATTCTATAATTTCTTGAAGTGAGTTCTGTAAATGGTAAGGTGAAGTTAAATCCTGCTCTCCATCCTACTCCTAAGCTATTATTCAATACTGAACCATCTGCATTTACTGTATTTAAATTGGTTTGGTTGCCATAAGTATAATTGAAGAAACCTGTCATACCATTCAACCAGAGATACCTTGTATATTTTAAATTGTAATCTGCTTTGCGAATACTTGCATCCTCAAATTTTAAATTCGGATTATTTTTCAAAGCAATAGTAATGAGTGAATCGAGTGAAGGAATTTGACTAGCAAGATCAACATCAGGATCAAATGTGATGGTATCAATTTGAATACCTGTTGGCATTTTAGTTTCTAGTTTTGTTGCAGGTACTTGTGGCTTCTGACGCGCTTGTACCTTAGTAGAATCTTGTGCAATCAATACAACATTACATAATAGCAATACGAGCATAAGAGCATATGCCTGAAAAGTATTTGTGTGTTTAAGTGATTGCTTGTTCATTCTGTATTTCGATTAATCAAAAATAGGCTTGTAACATCACAATGGATACAGCGGAAATACAGATGATTTAGTGAATTGTAGTCAATTTTGTACAATTAATGCGACATACTAAATGGCTTGATGAAGGCAATTTTCTAAATAATTATTTGTGCTTTTAAACTTTTTTAAGATTTTTACATCATACCAAAAACTAATTCAAAAACTATGAACAACAAAATTGCACTCTTACTGCTTGGAATTGGATTGTTATTTAATTTCCAAGTAAATGCTCAGAAAAACAAACAAGAAAAAAGGCAGGAAATGAAAGCCAATGCCCAAGCTTTTAAAGAGAAATTAAATCTTACTCCTGAACAACAAACTAAAATCAAGGAAATTAGAAAACGTTACCGTGATGAAATCAAGGCTAAACTAACTGCTAATCCAAATGCTTCAAAAGAAGAAAAAAGAAAGTTGATGAAACAGGCTATGGAATCGGCCGATGTTGAAATCAATGCCTTATTAACTACCGAACAACAAAATATTTACAAGGCCGAAAAAGAGCGTAGAATAAAAGAGAGAAGAGAAAAAATGAAGGAAAAGAAAGGTGAAGGAAAAGGAAAAAACAAAGGCAAGGATAATGGTGATGATGACAAAGAATTAGAAGATGCAATCATTGAAGGTATGTAATAAGATCTGATCATTTTTACAAAAGGCAACTCAATAGGTTGCCTTTTTTTGTGCGTATAAATTCATTTAATTTACAACATGAATCAAACTAAACTCATCAAACAAAAGGCTTTGGAATTAGGCTTTTCCGCAGTAGGAATAAGTCGCGCCGGCTTTTTGAACGATGAGGCTTTTCGTTTAGAATCATGGTTAAAGGAACAAAAAAATGGAAGGATGGCTTATATGGAAAACCATTTTGATAAAAGATTGGATCCTACTTTATTGGTAGATGGTGCCAAATCAGTTATCAGTTTTTTATATAATTATTTTCCAAGTACCCTTCAACAACAAACAGATTTAAAAATCTCAAAGTATGCTTATGGTGAGGATTATCACTTAGTAATCAAAGATAAGTTATTTGAATTGCTGCAATTTATTCGAACTGAAATTGGTGAAGTGAATGGAAGGGCTTTTGTTGATTCTGCGCCTGTTCTTGAAAAAGCTTGGGCTCAAAAAAGTGGCTTGGGTTGGATAGGTAAGAATTCAAATATCATCTCAAAAGGTAAGGGTAGTTTTTTCTTTTTAAGTGAATTAATTATTGATCTCGAATTAGAATATGATGGCCCAACAACCGACCATTGTGGTACTTGCACTGCCTGCATAGATGCATGTCCCACTCAAGCTATAAGCCCGTATTCTGTAGATGGTAGCAAATGTATCTCTTATTTCACCATCGAATTAAAAGAAGCCATCCCAGAAGACATGAAAGGTAAATTTGATAACTGGATTTTTGGTTGTGATGTTTGCATGGATGTCTGTCCTTGGAATAGATTTGCCCAAACTCATCAGGAAAAAAGATTTCAAATCAAACCTATCATTGAATCGTATACCAAAAATGATTGGATAGATTTAACAGAAGAGGTCTTTAAAAAAGCTTTCAAAGACTCTCCTATTAGTCGCAGCAAATACAACGGATTCAAAAGAAACATTGACTTCATATTGAATCCACCTTCTTCTAAGAAAAACTAACATGAAAAAATACGTTTTACTTTTTATTCTCTTCCTAGCAATTAAATGTAGCTACTCACAAGCTAAACGACATTTTGGTTTGTTTACTAGCCTTAACTTTCCCATGGTATCTGGTAAACCTACAGATGCGGTTGGTAGAGGTTTATTTAGTATTGGTGGATTTTATCAAACACCTTTTACGCCCTACCATTCAAATCGTTTTATTAATAGCCAAGATTTTACAGTTGAATTGAGCATGAACTATATCGGTTTTAGAGATAAACAAACCGATTTTAGATACAATAATTACTATATAGATCCAGCCTTTTTTGTAAATTATATTCCTGATAGAATGTCGGATGACCTCCGATTGATGTTGGGTATCAGGCCGTCGGTTTTATTGTATCAAAACAATGAAAAATCAAATTTTGGTACTTATGAGATTGTTAGAAATGAGGCAAGAAATCTATACAAATCTGGAGATTTAGATATGGGTATC
>JBMLPO010000079.1:0-1437 GCA_049242065.1 Bacteroidia bacterium | reverse complement strand
GCAATACAGATTACATGAGTACTGTTGATTTTAGGTTTTTGCAATTCAATTTAGTTAACATAAAAGAGTTCAATCTAAGAATAGGTACTGGTTTATACATTGACCCAATTAATGAGTACTATCCGGAATATTCAGGTTCAGCTTATATTTATTTTATGGAAAATTTTCAGTTAGGACTTGAATACATATATGCAGGAAATTCAGGAATAAAAGCACTCGAAGAATTTAACATGAATCTGGCTTATTCTATCATCAACAAGCCCAATAAAAGGGTAGATATAGTTGCATTTGGCATGAATCAGCGTTACTATAATACCATTCGTCTCAATACATTTGGAATTGGAATAAATTACAGACCGCAATTTGGAAGTTTTTAAAGGTAAATAAGAATAGAAGTTTATTGGTAATGAAAAGAGCAATTTCAATTCAAACTATTATCAAATAAGAATTTGCTTTGATAGAGTATGTTCTGATTTTCATCAAGAACTTCAATTACATGTAAACCTAAACTAAGAATTTCATTAATAGGTAATTGAAATTCAAGTTCAGAAATTTTATCAGTATAAACCAAAATACCTTTTTGGTTATAGATATTGATAGATTTAGGATTAATCTTTACCGACTTTTTTATACTAAAATTCAGAAAATCCTTTACCGGATTTGGGTAAATATCTATTTTAAATTCCTCGAAACTGTTATTTAATCCTACATGATTTCCATTTACAAATATCGGAAGTGAAGAGTGGTTTGAACATGAGTACTCATTGGTATAATAAACAAGCAATAAAGCTGAGCCGTACTTATTAAATTTCAATAACAATATATTTGAATCAAGTGCACTCACAGCATCAGCATTCGTTGGAAACCACTGGTATTTAAGGTCGTTTTGATAAGGTATTGAATATTGGTAAATAATACCTGTATCAATTTCAAAAATTACACCACTTACTTCGAGTTTATTGGGTAAAGGATAAACGTTTAATTTTATTGTGTCTGAGAAATGAGAACACAAACCTTCATCAATAATCTGTAAAAAATACAAGCCACTATTATTTGGATAAAATATAGAATCTCTTTGTTCTTTTAGACCTTCAAAATCTTTAAACCATTGATATTTGTAGTTATTGTTTGATTTAGCAGATAGCATAATATTTCCTTCACACGAATCCTTTAATGTTCTATTTAGATAAAAAGTGAAGGGCTCACTATGCATTACTTTAATAGTATCAATTACAAAACAAGATTCATTTAAACTTCTTTTAACAAAATAATATCCCGCTCCAAAAGGCATTATCTTTAAAATATTAGAATCAATTATTTGTTTATCATAAAACCAGGCTGATATCTGCTCAATTGAATCGTGTTTAACAACTGAAATTGAGTCTAATTCACTGCTACAAAAATCATAATTCTTTAATGGGTTTAAGGCTAAAATTT
>JBMLPO010000078.1:0-4283 GCA_049242065.1 Bacteroidia bacterium | reverse complement strand
ATAACCGGTATGAGTAGCATCTGCTGTTCTTTCAGCTATCCATTCATCGCCAATGGCGCCACCGGTAGGAGTGATACATTGTTCTATTCTTTTGGTATAAATCTCTAATGCTGTTTCTAATTCTTTTTGTTTCGATGCATAGGCGGCAACGATTAATGGTCTTAAATGCTCGTAAGTATGTACACCATGCGATTGCAATTTGTATGTTGGTTGGAGGATATTATTGAGCTGTACATCTTTTTCTGATTGATAGCTTTTGCTAAAATCTTGGTACAAGAAAAGCGCATAATCAGTGTATTTTTTGTCACCCGTTATTTGATACATTCTATCCAATACATCTGTAAATGTTAATCCATGTGATACCCCGCCATTGAACTCATTGCCGCTAGAAAATGGACTTGATTTTCCGATTGGATAATTGTTCATGACATTGTCAACTGCCCTCACAATGGCTTGCCAAACTTTTTTGTCTTTTGAATATTCGTAATATGCCAATAAGCCTCGGTACATGGTGGCTTTCGACCATAACTCGCCGTTTTCTGAATTGAATTGGTAACGTAGTTCTTTGTCGTAAATGCCGATATAGCCATCCTCATCCTGACTACTCAATACTTGTTCAATATACTTTTTTACTTTTGCTAATCCAGCAGTATCATTTAATAAAATCACATTTCTGATATAGCCATCCCACCAATTCGATTGGGTTTCGCTGTTCCACCATTTATATTGTTCAGAACCTTCTGCATCACCTTCTTTTAAATTCCCTAAATCCTTCAATACACTGTTCTTGTGTAGGCGTGCTTTGTTATAGATGGGGTCATTGATCAGTTCAGGAACCAACTTATCGAGATTGCCAACAAAGCCAGCTATATCTTGTTGCATTTGTGTTTTTATCCATCCACTTGCTTGTATACTTCCAAAGGGCAGCACTTGGTATTTTTCTTCGGTATTTATGGGTTTCGACATTTGCGCTTGTAAGGAAAATGAGGCTAAGATGAATAAACTAATGGGTATGATTTTCATTTCGTATTTTACTTGTTTGTCATTTGAAATTGAAGGATACCACCTTGTATAATTTCATGATAAAAAATATGTGGGCGACTTAATGGAACCGCATTCAATTGTGGGTTTTCTTGATATCTATTTTCACTTGAAAAATCTTTGGCTTCTATGCTAAAAGATTTATTGTTTGATACATGAATCACTGCTTTTTTAACTTGAGGTGCACCCAATACAAATTCGCCATTGGCAGGATTTACTGGGTAAAATCCCAATGTAGAAAGAATATACCAAGCCGACATCTGACCACAATCATCATTGCCAATCATACCATCAGGTGTGTTTTTATGAAATTCTTGGATGATTTGATGAATGATTTGTTGTGCTTTCTTCGGCTGATCAGAATAGGCATAAAGGTAAGTAATATGGTGACTCGGTTCATTGCCATGTGCGTATTGACCAATCATGGCTTCTTGACCAAGAAATTTATTAGGATTTACACTTTGAATCGAAAAGAAATCATCCAATTTTTGGGTGAAGGCTTTTGTTCCACCCAATAATTTTTTCAATCCTTCAACATCATACTGAGCAGGTGTCCAGAAGTACTGCCAGGCATTGGCTTCTGTATAATCTCCTGGATTGTTCATAGGTGAGGTAGCAGTTAATGCATCAAACGGATTTCTCCAATTTCCTTTGCTGTCTTTTCCACGAAACAATTGGCTTTCTGCATCAAATAAATGCTTGTAATAATTGGCTCTTTTCTTGAAGATATTTGCATTCAATGTATCATTCATTTTATACGCCATTTGTGCCACACACCAATCATCATATCCCGACTCCAATGTTCTTGAAACCGCTTCATTATCGAGTTTGTCTAAAGGATAATAACCGTACTTGTTATACAGCTCCCAATCGGAATTGATATGACTTTTTGTAGAAGTTTCAATCATGGCCTGTAGTGCCTCCTTTTTATCGAAACCATTGAATCCATTGTTACTCGCAGAGAGTATCATGGGAATAGCATGGTTGCCAATCATACAATAATTATCTTGACCCCAAGCTGTCCAGATAGGAAGAAAGCCTGCCGCTTTGTGATGTAAGAGCATAGCATTGATGATGCCATTTATCTTTTCAGGACAGATGATTTGTAATAAAGGAAAAGCAGCTCTATACACATCCCAAATGGATAAAGTTGAATAGTATTCATTGGTAGGAGAGATGCCTATTTGATCATCGGCACCACGGTATTTGCCATCTACATCTGCAATATTAGAAGGCTGTAAAAGCAAATGGTATAAGGAAGTATAAAATATTTCCTTTTGTTTGTTATCAGCCTCAATGTCTATTCGACTCAAATACCGGTTCCATACATTTTCTGCATTTTGTTTAACTAGTTCAAAGTTCCAATGTGGAATCTCAGCTTGTAGATTCAATGCAGCGCCTTCCATACTTACAGTCGATAAAGCAATCTTGACTTGTAATGTTTGATTTTTAGGGAATACAAAATCCAAAATATACTTAGGTGCATTTTGCCTTTTCTCTTTTGGAAGCTCTTTGATAAACGTATAGGGCGTTTCGAAATGAATGGTGAAGAAGTACTTTTTTGTTACCCAAGCTTTGGTTTTACAATAACCTGAAATAGTAGTTTTGTTGATGATTTTGATAGCACTTTCTAAAACCAAACTATCATTTAAAAACTGAATACCATGTTGAAAATCCAAGAGTAATTTTCCGTTTTTTTCGGGATAAGTATACCGATGAAAAGCCACTCTTTCCGAGCAAGTCAGTTCTACCTTTACTCCATCTTTTTTCTTTAAAGTATAATATCCAACACCGGCCTTTTCAGACTCCTTGACATAACGATTCTTATATTTTTCTTTTTTAGCATGATAAGGAAGTAGCAGAATATTCCCCATTTCACCAATACCCGTGCCGCTGAAACGCATTTGAGAAAAGCCTAAAAGAACACTGTCTTTATATTGATAACCGCTTGTATGTGTCCATCCTTCTACATTGTTATCGGGCCCGGGTTGCACCATACCAAAAGGCATGGAAGGACCCGGAAAAGTATGTCCAGTGCCATCTGTTCCAATAAATGTATTCACAAACTGGGCATTGTTTTGTGCACCTACATCAAGAATAACAAATAGCAAAAAGACAAAGAGGTATAATTTCTTTTGTTCCATCATGTGATCAAAAACTTATTCAACATTAAATAACTTGAATACATAAAAGCAGCATGATATCTATCAAGCGATTGGTATTAGAATTGATGTATTCAAATCTATCAAATGTAAGCAAAGTAATTTTTTTCTTTTAAGACGATATCAATCAATACTGACACTCTATTGAATTTTTTTTGAAATATTCTTTTATTTTTGGTTAATCAGTAACCATGAAAGCCAAATTAGAAAACATTGCCTCAGAGAAAGGCGCATCGAGTTTTTATGCCTATCGTTACCAAGTATCGCATTTTGCATTCAAGTGGCATTACCATCCAGAATATGAACTCACCTATATTATCAAAGGCAGTGGATATAGAATTGTAGGCAATTCACATGAGTTTTTTAGCGAAGGCGATTTGGTATTATTGGGAAGCAATTTGCCACATACTTGGACCAGCAAAGCCGTAGCAGGCGAATCTGCTGAAGCCATAGTGATACAGTTTTCAAAAGAATTTATCTCCTCCTTTTTAGAGCTACAAGAATTTCAAGCAATCAGAAAGATGTTAGAAAGCGCATCAAGAGGTATTGTATTTAAAGCCAATGAATTATTGGTCCAACAACTCATACAAGTTACAGAAACCAAAGGCATCGACAGGCTACTAAAACTGATAGCCATTTTGGAAGCTTGTTCTAAAAAGCAAAAGCGATTCATCACCCAACACAGCTTTCACAGCATCGTATCCAAGAAAAGTGAAAAGCGAATGAATCAAGTATGTGTGTTTATACAGAACCATTTTGCAGACAAAATCAGTTTACAAACAGTTGCTGAATTGATACATATGAGTGAAAGTAATTTCTGTAAGTTTTTCAAAAAATCAACAGGCAAAACCTACTCCGATTACCTCAACGAAATCCGCATCAACGAAGCCGCTCGCCTGCTCCTTCAAACAGAAAAAAACATCAACCAAATCTCCTACGAATGCGGCTTCGAAACCCTGAGTTATTTTAATCGGGTGTTTCTAAGTAAGAAGGGAGTTAGGCCAAGAGAGTGGAGGCGGGGAGGGTGAAGGGGGAGAGATTTCTAATTAATATTCTAAAAATGATTGATAATTCCAGCTC
>JBMLPO010000077.1:0-9578 GCA_049242065.1 Bacteroidia bacterium | reverse complement strand
AACACTTTTAAAATTATTGAGGCCATCAAAAAGGCTAAATCAGAGTCATGTGATTTGGTAGTTTTTGCTGAATTGGCTACTTGTGGTTATCCTCCAAGGGATTTATTGCAGTTCGCTGATTTTATTCAAAATTCAATTGTATCAATTGATGAAATTGCAACTCATTGTATCGGCATTGCTGCTATCGTGGGAAGTCCTTCCATTAATCCTCACAAAGAAGGAAAAGATTTATACAACTCGGCTTATTTTTTAGAAAATGGAAAAGTGAAAGACATTGTGCACAAGAGTCTTTTACCTACCTACGATATTTTTGATGAATACAGACATTTTGAGCCTAACCGTGATTTTAAAATCATAGAATTTAAACAGCACAGGATTGCGCTAACCGTATGTGAAGATTTATGGAATATTGCAGACAATCCCATGTACCAAAAAGCGCCAATGGATGAGTTGATACTGCAAAACCCAGACCTGATTATTAATATAGCAGCTTCTCCATTTTCACAAATACAAATTGAAAAAAGGCAGCAAGTGCTACAATCCAATGCTTCTCGTTATCATCTTCCACTGTTTTATGTAAACCATATTGGGGCTCAAACACATTTAATCTTTGATGGAGGCTCTTGTGTGTTTGATGCCAAGGGCAATTTATTTGATGAGCTCAATTATTTCGATGAAGACCAAAGAAGTTATGAACTCGCTAATGGAAATATAAATGCAATCTCTAAACCAATTTCAATTCAGAGAAATAAAGGAAAATATGAGTTCATAGAGAATGCGTTAATTTTAGGTATCAGACAGTATTTTTCTAAGTTGGGTTTTAAAAAAGCAATTTTAGGTCTATCAGGTGGAATTGATTCAGCCTTGGTAACTTATTTGGCAGCAAAAGCGCTTGGAAATGAAAATGTATTGGCTGTTTTATTACCTAGCAGATATAGTAGCGAACATTCGGTTTCAGATTCAATTGATTTGGTGAACAATCTAGGGATTCAACATCATATTATTTCAATCGAAGAAACATTTACGAGCTTAGAAAAAACTTTGAATCCTTTCTTTTCCAATACAAAACCTGGAATTGCAGAAGAGAATATGCAATCGCGTTCTAGAGCAATTTTGTTAATGGCTTTGAGCAACAAATTTGGTTATATCTTATTGAATACATCTAACAAAAGTGAATTGGCAGTTGGTTATGGAACACTTTATGGAGACATGTGTGGAGGACTTTCCGTAATAGGCGATTTATATAAAACAGAGGTATTTGAATTGTGTAGATATATCAACAGAGAAACTGAAATCATCCCTACAAATATTCTAACTAAAGAGCCTTCTGCTGAATTAAGACCCGACCAAAAAGACCTAGACAGCTTGCCTCCATACGAGACTCTAGATCAAATTTTATTTGCCTTTATTGAAGAAACGAAAAGTAAAAATGAAATTTATCAAATGGGATTTGAACCTGAATTGGTGAATAAAATCATTCGAATGGTGAATATGAATGAATGGAAAAGATGGCAAGCACCTCCAGCACTTAGGATTTCACAAAAATCATTTGGACCAGGACGTAGGATGCCGATTTCGGGATACTACCCTTCTTAAACAAAGGACCCCGTGATAAATCACGGGGAAATTGATGAATCACGGGGAAATTGATAAATCACGGGGGGAATTGATAGATCAGGGGGCTACGGTGCTATTGATATATTACGGCCCTAGTGAATAATTGATGCCTTAAGAAAACAAACTATGTAATTTAGTCATTTGCTCATTGGTTCCTAAAACAATGAGTTTATCTGAATCGAGTAGATTCTTGTTCATATCTGGATTTACTTCATAGTTACCATCAGACTTTTTAAGTCCTATTACATTGGCGTTTGTTAACTGACGAATACCGAGTTCTTTAATGGTGTTTCCTTTTAGTGAAGAACGTAATTTTTGAACTGAAAACTCCTCCAATAAAACATCAGCACCAACTTGACCAGAAATGATATCTATAAATTCTTTCACATCTGGTAAAACAATTAATGAAGCCATATGCGCTCCACCAATTCTATCGGGCATAATTACATTGTTTGCTCCTGCCCTCTTTAATTTATTACAAGATGAATTAGATGTAGCGCGACTGATAATGGTTAAATTCGCATTTAACTCTCTTGCGGTGAGCACTACATAAACATTATCGGCATCGGCAGGCAAGGTTGTGATTAAGCCTCTTGCATTTTTAATACCTGCATCCAACAAGGTTTCATCATGCGTCGCATCCTCATTTAAATAAAAAGGTGCTTCTACTTCATCTAAATAATGCTCTATTAATTCCTTCTTACTTTCAATAATTACAAAAGGAATATTATTTTTTTTGAGTGTTTCGCAAGCAGCCTGTCCATTGCGTCCAAAACCACAAACAATCACATGATCTTTAAGTCCTGTTATTCTTTTTTTCATCCTTCGTAATTTTAATTGTTCAAAAAACTGACCTTCAAATAAAAACCTCCCAATGAGTGAAATAGCATAAGCAAAAACCCCTAAATTGGAGATGATCAAAAAGATGGTAAAAATTCTTCCTGTATTAGACAAAGGAAAAATTTCTCCATAACCAACAGTAGAAATTGTAGTTATGGTCATAAATAATGCATCTAAAAACGGTGCATTTTCAATCAGCATATAACCCAAGACACCTACACTGATTGGGATCATTATCAGCAGTAAAATAAATACAAAACGGTATTTGATCGCTATATTTTCCACTTCTGCTAAGATAGAAGAGTTTTGTCATTGGTAAAATGATTTTTACCAAATTGTAAATGTTTAAAAATTGAAATTCTAATTAAACAGAAAGCTATATTTGCCGACTAGAATTTAAAACTTAAAAAATAAATATATGACAATGTTAGTTGGCAAAAAAGCCCCTGTTTTTCATGCAGATGCAGTAGTAAATGGTGGTGACTTTGAAGAAAACTTTTCTTTGACTCAATACATCGGTAAAAAGCATGTATTGTTTTTCTTTTATCCATTGGACTTCACTTTTGTATGTCCTACAGAAATTATTGCATTCCAAGACAGAATTGCTGATTTCGAAAAAAGAGGTGTTCAAGTTGTTGGTTGTTCAGTTGATAGTAAGTTCAGCCATTGGGCTTGGTTAAATACTCCAAAAGCTAACGGAGGTATTGAGGGCGTTGCTTATCCATTAGTTGCAGATATCAATAAAACCATTGCTACCAATTACGGAGTTTTAGCTGGACATTATGATTATACCGAAGCGAACGAATTAGTTTGGGTTGGCAATGGAGGCGAAGCTGCTGTTGCTTATAGAGGTTTGTTCTTAATTGATAAAGAAGGAACTGTTCGTCATCAGGTTGTAAATGATATGCCTTTGGGCAGAAACATTGATGAGGCATTGAGAATGATTGATGCTTTACAATTCTTTGAAGAAAAAGGTGATGTTTGTCCTGCAAACTGGGAACAAGGAAAAGATGGAATGAAGGCTACAGCTGAAGGCGTAGCAAACTACTTAGGATCTCATTAATTTTTATGAAACTCAAAAAAAGCTTGTTGTTTATTCAACAAGCTTTTTTTATGAAGTAAACTAGAATGGGAAGACAGAAACTCCATTCAGATATAATCCTATAACTTAATAAATTTAAAGTACCGAGTTTGTGTTTTTTCAATAGTATTAAATGAATGAGTTGAATTGATAATAAACTGGCAAAAAAGAATTGTGAAGGAATACTATCTGTAATTAAAATAGGTACACAAGTTAAAATGGGTAATAGCCACCTTTTTAAAAAATCTTTAGTAGCAGTTTGATTTATTTTCTGATTATTGATTATACCCAAAACCTCATCATTACTTTTTTCTATGCTTGCTATGGAGTTTACAGCATAAAACACTGTTAATAGTAAAGGAATATAGTACCATATAAATCCTAAATTCATTTGAGCAAAAGCTTGAAAAGAAACAGAAGTCGCATAGAGCAGGCTGATGAGAAACTCCTTTTTAAAGAATAAAAACCTATTCAGTTTTTTGTGTAAGAATAGATAGATTAACATCAATGTGCCCAATAAAAGTCCATGAATCAATTCAGACCAACTCAATGCATAAAGACAAATAATAGAACCAATCGTTAAAAAAACTAGACTTACAATAAGAAAAACAGTTTGGTATTTAGAAAAGAAAAAATGTCTTGGGCTAATATTTTTGCCATAGATTTGAATATCGATATAATGATCAAACCAATAAACAATGAAGGTGCCAAATATGAGTAAAACGCTTAAGTAGATTTTTGTTTCAATACCCATTAATTCATTTAGGGTGAAAAACAAACAAACTGCAGCTATTACAATATCAGCACTTATTGCATTTAGATAAAAGAAAATTAATCGAATAACGTTTCCCATTATAATTTGAATTCAATGTTAAACAGAAACTCAACGCTAAGCAAACTCATTTGTATCTTGATTTTATTTTGTTCTAATCAATTAAAAGCACAGGAAGAAAAACCTGCATCGGGAACAAATAATTGGTTTATAGAGCTGGGTGGTTCAGGTTTGTTTTATTCTATTAACTATGAAAAGTACCTATTTAAAAATAGAAACGAAAATTTAACTTTAACAGCTAGAGTTGGCGCAGGTTTTAACCCTATAAATTATACATTTTTAAATACTTTATATCTTGAGAAAAACACTTTCATGATTCCTTTTACAAGTAGCCTTTTGATTGGTGAAGCAAAAGACAAACTTGAGATTGGAGGTGGATTTACCATGCTGACTAAAAATTTCACAGACCAAGAAATAGCCACGAATCTCATATTAGGTTTACGAGTAATTGAAAGCAATCGTATTTGTTTTAGAATTAGTTATGTACCTGTTTTTAGGAAATCAGAATACCTGCATTGGTTGGGAGTTAGCCTTGGGATGAACTTTGGGAAAATCCGTTAATTAGCCAATTTAGTATAAATCAAGTCTGATTAAGGAATTCCTTAATTTCTCTAAAATGATGAATTAATTACAACGCTAATTGTCAATTTTAAAAAAAGGTAATCTCCACTCATACAAAGATTAAGCAGCTTTTAGCGAAAATCTAACTACTAATCATTAAAACTGAAAGATTTCAACAAATAATCAGATTAAAAATTTTGAAAAATTAATTTCAGTTTTTTAATTGAGGCAATGAAACAGCCAGTATTATCTTCATTACAAGATTATGAAGTGAATTCTATTGAACCATTTCATTCTGATTTATACGAATTGATTGACCAACTTCATTTGATTTACAAATCAAGGGAAGGAATTATTCATCCCAAATTCGGTTTTTGCAAAGGGCTACTTATTGGTCAAAAAAAGCCCCTTAATCCTTTTAAAATCAATATTGATTGTAATGGATCAAAAGACAAATAAACTGTTAGATTTAGACACCTTAATTTGGTATCTGGAAGGAAACCCTAAACTACCTGTAAAAATCAAAAATCTGATTGAAAACGATGAGGGCTTTAATTATGTATGCAGCACTAGTATTTGGGAATTATCACTCCGAATTCAAAAAAATGAAATTGAAATACACTTTCCATTGAGAGTCTTCGAAACTATCTTATTTCAAAATCACTTTTTTATTCTACAACCAGGCATCAATGAATTTGAATCCATTTCTCAATTACCAGGTGACCCTTCAGATATTTTCAACAGGATGCTCATTGCGCTAGCAATAAATAAAAACTTGAAACTGATCACAACAAATAAACTCGATTCATTTGTTGGGTTAAATCGTGAAACTTGGGAACCTAATTAATTATTTTTTTTCACTCATATAGGCTCTAATAAACTCATTTGGTTTTAAGCCATATTGCTTTACTCTTCGTCTTTTCCCTAAATATAAACTTTGAGGTAAACTGCGAATGCCTAACAATTTACTTATTTCTCTAGTACCATTTGCAATCAAATAATTAGGTTTTGCTTGGTCTTGAAAAATACTTAATTCATAACTCTTTTTAAGGTACAATACACAAATTACCTTCAGTCTATTTGAGTCGAGGGCTGCTATCTGCCTTAGAAGCAAAGTGTCTGCATCAAAATTTTTGGTATTGGGTCCTGCAAAATAAATATACAGTTCTTTTCTTCTGAATTTACGAAGCTTTAGTTTTTGTCCGTTGGCAAAGTTAATTCTGACATTGGGAACCTTTTTACCCTTTTCAATCCTACCTAATCCTGTACCAGTTAATGAAGGTTTTATAATTAGTTTTTTACCTAATTTATCTGCATATAGTATTTGAAATACATTTCCATTTTTCTCAAAATAATTTTCATTTGTTTTAGAACTCAACAACTGAAACGAAAGTGGATTAGTGGCATCAAAAATGGTGTCGTTATAATTAACAAAAACAACTCTATCTGTATCGGGATCATTGTAAAAACCATTTGCATTGGCATCATACAAAGCAATTCTAAATGAATCTGATTCCATTTTCACTACACCAGATCGAGCTAAAAATCTTTGTTCTCTATAGGTATATTCAATCCCCGCAAACTGCCTTCCTTTATAGGTATAAGCATAATATTCATCCATATAAGTTTTGAAATCTGCTTTACCGAACAACTTGTTTCTGGTAAGTTGAATTTTTATTCTTGCATTGTTGTCACTGGAATTGGCCAATTCAAATTCAATTGGGTTTTCATCAAAATAAGGTAAGGTATAACGAGGATCGTCTGTGAAATCAAAATTTTGATTATGATCTACAAACATATGAGGATGTTTATGAAATGGATTGCATACCAAAACACTTACATATCCAGGATTATCAGCATTGGTTGACCCAGTAAAAAAGATATATCCATAGGCATAATTATTGTACCCAGTAGGCTTCTTAATGGTTATATTTTTCTCTGGCCTAAGGTTCTCAAAATCCATGCTTTTAATGGTATCACCTTGGGTCATAAATAATGCAAGCGTGATTTGAAATTTATGAAACCTTTCATCTTTTGCATAATTATCTAAATCAATAACTATGCTATCTCCATTACTTGTTTGTGCATTTAGTTTGTTCACAAATAGCAATGAGCTCATGCAAATGAGAATGAAAAATTGAATAAAACGTAACATACTTATAAGAGGTACTATTTTGCCTCGAGGTAAAGTTAATATATCGGTTTGAAAATATTACTGACCTTGACTAATAAAAGACCAAAAGGAATATAGAGCATTCTTTTTCTTATGTATTGTACCCAATTCATAAAAATTACCTATCCAATAATTCCGTTAAAACTTGTTGTAAAGATTGACCTTTTTTCACCAAAACATCTATTTCACTTTTCAAATCTGAATCGCGATAAATATGTAGCAAGGCAAGAATACTTGACTGAATTTCTGATTTAGCATTTTGAATGCCTGACCTAAACTTACGTATATCAGATTCATGTTCTATGCTATCAAGAATCCTTAAAATTTTAGGCGCATGATTCATTAATTCAATGGCTTCAAATTCTTTGTTTTCTTTTTCAAGAATTTTAACAAACTCAAAAGCTTCATTCGCAAATTCAAAACTACTCGATCTTATATTATCAAAACTATAAACGCCTTTTCGCCAATAATTTTTCACTTATTTAAAATTTCTTCCAATAAACATCATTTTAAGAAAACTTAAAACTGAAAAACGAAATCAAAATGTAAAAAAAAAGGTCGATTCAAATTGAATCGACCTTTTTAAATAATTGGTTAAGACTATTTAGCAATAACAAATTTCATGGTTTTAAAGCCATTTGCATTTTTGAAATTGCAGAAGTAAACACCACTCTCTAAAGCTGACAAATTAAAATTAGCATGAATATCTTTGGTATTAAAAGTTCTACTTTCAACCAATCTTCCACTCATATCTAGGATTGAAACTTCTAATGGTAATGTTTTTGTTCCACTTACATTGATAGTTAATTCTTCTTTAGCTGGGTTTGGATATAAATTAGTTAAAACACCCAATAACTCATTTTCATTCACACCAACAGGTAAGTAAACCACAACTGATCTTACTGCAGTTCCAGTATTGCCAGCATTGTCTTTTACAGAATACAAAATTCCATAGGTATTTACTTTGCTTGAATCAACAAAACTAGTAACAGTTACATTCGCTGTTAAATCACCATCTTTATTATCTAATGCAGTATAACCTGGTTCAACATAAGAGCCATTTAATAATAATGAATCTGGATTTTTACCTAATAAAGTAATTGCAGGTCTAGTAGTATCAGCGATATCAGAAAAATCTAAATCATTGCTATCTCTAGGCTCTAATTTCCAATTACTAAAACTTAAGTACATAACACCTTGAGCCTTTTTCATCAATTGACCAACTCTCAAGTTTTGGTTAAATAAATCAGGTAAAGAGCCAGCAATATCATCAACACGAACTCCAGTAGTTGCATTTTTATCTGTGTTAATTAAAAACTCACCAAATCCTGGATCAGTATCAGCTCCATCAGCGTTCTTTTTAACAACATAAACACTATCAAAACCAACAATCATTCCTTCAAATGGCGTTAGTTCCCATCTTCTAGATGCATTGGCACTAATTGTAGCGATATCATTGATATTTAAACCTGTTTTCACAGGAGGTAAAGCATTACCTGAAGACACTTTGGTTGCATTAGGATAAACTAAGGCAGTCATGCCAAAACTTTCAACCACTTTGCAAGAAGTTAAGTTAATTTCATCTCCAACTTTCCAAGAAGCTGTAGCGTCACCAACTAATCTATTTACTATGATTGCTGTGTTTGAATCATTTGTATTTTTGGTTTGAAGCGTAAGAATATTAACCGTTCCTTGCGCCATATTGGTAGAAGTTACAATAGCATTGATATTGATATTGGTTAAAGAATCACCAGCCCAAATACTTGCATTATTGGGTCTAACACTAAATTGTAAATCTTTGATAGTTTGTGGACCACCATCCATAATTACATAATTGCTATTGGTAGCAAAAGTATCAGGTGCAAAGTTTGAGAAGTTATTTGCATCTGTTAATTTGATATAATGCTTAACAATTGATCCATTAGCATAAGGAGGAATTTTAGCGAACCAAACCATGGTATCATTTGGTAATGTATTTCTTGTCATGGTTACTGAATCAAATGTTGGAGTCATTAAACCATTGGCATAAAATAATTTCAAGTTTGAAATTCTTGCTGAACCTTGAATTGCTTTTGCTGTAATAAATACTGAGTCAGTTGAATTAGCAATAACAGGAATTCTGTTTCTGCTTTCCAAAATTGGAGGTGTATAGCTTGATTGACCTAAATCAGATGGAACTAATGGAGCAATGGTATATCTGAATTGACCACCGATGAATGATTCAATAATGACACCTTTAATAAATGATAATCTAGTTCCGATTACTGGAGGAGTAAATCTTCCTACTGGCAAAGTGTCTGCAGATAAGTTATCGTTTCTGAACCAACCTGAGAAGTCACCCACATCTATGGCATTACCATTGTTGTCAACTACTGACCAAAACCATCTAGAACCGCTCTGAGTTCTAGTAAATACAGTTACATCTTTTAATTCAACATAAGAACCTTCCCATTTTTCTCCAGTAACTTTTTGTA
>JBMLPO010000076.1:0-1226 GCA_049242065.1 Bacteroidia bacterium | reverse complement strand
CGTTTGTTTCATTAAAATATTGTCTGCGTTCGCTATGACCAACAATTACATATTTTGCACCACAGCTTTTAATCATTGCTGCGCTCGTTTCTCCAGTATAAGCACCAGATGCATGGTTTGAACAGTTTTGAGCGCCTACAGATAGGTTTGAAGTATTACTTACCATTCTGCAAACAGCATTGATATGAATAAAAGGTGGAATGAATACAACTTCTGCACTTCCAGTATATTCATCATTAACCATATTAGAAACTTCAGAAACAAGAGCCATTCCCTCTTCGAAGTTTTTATTCATTTTCCAGTTTCCTGCAATAATTTTTTTTCTCATTGGTATATTGGTTTTTAGGTTATTTAAAGTTTGTTTTCCCAGAATCTTAGTTCAGCTGTTTTTTCAAATAGGGTTTGATAAAGTGCTTTATCTTTTTCATCAAATACTACATTTCTTCTGCCACACATGGCTTCAGCTGTTTTATAGAATTTATTTAAAACGTGGGTTTCAAAGCCTTGAGCACCGCCCCAGCTAAAATCGGGGATGAAATTTCTTGGAAAACCAGCTCCAAAAATATTTGCACCTACACCTACAACTGTTCCTGTATTAAACATGGTATTGATACCACATTTGGCATGATCTGCCATCATCAAACCACAAAAAGTTAAACCAGTTTTTTCAAATCTTTGGCTGGTATAACTCCAAAGTTTTACTTCATCGTAGGTGTTTTTTAAGTTGCTATTATTGGAATCTGCACCCATGTTCACCCATTCTCCAATAACTGCATTTCCTACAAATCCATCATGTCCTTTATTGCTATAGCTAAAAAATACACTGTTGTTTACTTCACCACCTACTTTACAATGTGGACCAACTGTGGTAGCTCCATAAATCTTAGCATCCATTTTTAAACCAGCATCTTCACATAAAGCAAATGGACCTCTAATTTTGCAGCCTTCCATTACTTCAGCATTTTTTCCAATATAAATGGGACCTGAAGATGCATTTAAAATAGAGAAAAGCACCTTAGCTCCAGGTTCGATGAAGATGCGATCGGCTTGAATAACTTGGTTGCCTTCAGGAATCGGTTCAGATTTTCTTCCTTTTGTTAATAGCTCAAAATCTTCTTCAATGGCTTGGGCATTTTTTGAGAAAATATCATAAGGTCTTGCAACCTGAATAAAGTTCTCAGAAATAGAAAGGATTTGTTTACCTGAAAAAGTTTCTGGATTAAAAC
>JBMLPO010000075.1:0-2287 GCA_049242065.1 Bacteroidia bacterium | reverse complement strand
TTTTTTCTGAAGTTTGTCAAATAAATCCATGATATCATTAAATAATGCCGCGAAAATACATTGTAATGAAGTCAATCGCCACTATATCAGTAAAAATCAACTTATTTTTTCCAAGTTATTACACAAATCACTTCAAATCCTGATTCTCAACTGCACTTTTACCTCATTTTCAGGACCATTGAGTCTATCCGACTCTTGGTAGCCTAATTTCAATCCCAATTGAGCAAATTTAAAAAATTGAGTTTGTAGAAGAATAAAGCTGGCAAATCCATTTCCTGAATAGGTATTGAGTCCGAAAATTCCATTCAGTTCTGATTCTGATGCGTATAAAACAGGTGCAGAATTAGCAGCATGGAAAATGGTGTATCGAATATTCATTTGAAAGTTCTTTTGCTTCCATTTGAACTCTTGAAATACAAGGCCCGAACCTTGTATTGTTTGTATGGTTTCGGAGTTTTGATCCCATCTGCTTAAACTCTCCAAGTGTTCATTTAGCTTAAAGCTTAATTGAGCCCTCAATTGGTATTTTTCCTTTCCTAATAAGTTGTTATCAATGATTTCTTCTGTATTAACCTTTTTACACCTGAATCCAGCTTTTAATCCTGATCGCAATTCATACCTGATTTCAAAAAAATGGTCCATTCCCCATTTTTGTCCATTAAATCTGTAGCGAATCCAGTCTGAAAAGTAATAATCTGAATAAGCTGAAAAACTAAGATTTTTATTGAATTGGTAAACCATGCCCCAATAAACACCTTTCTCATTTTGATTTCCCCATTCACTGAATCCGTTTGCAAATGGATTGGAATAATCTTTTGAATAATTTCTCAACATCAATACTGCATCTAATTTAGAATGTAAAGCTGCTAAAGCAATGAATTGAAAGGCATAGGCGGCCTGGTTATCCAAGACAATTTCTGCGGCCATCAAAACATTATTTACTTGGTATTTCACATGCCCTGAACTCAAAAAATAAGCTGAGGTATTTTGTTTCCAATACTGGTATAGTTTTGTTTTATCTGTTTGAATATGGGGACTTAGATTTCTATTCATTACAACAATATCAGCATTCCAATTGCGTCTTTTCCAAGCAGCTCTCATTCCCAATACATCTTCTTTTACATTATCTTTTCTTTCCATCTCTGTTGCTGTTCTATGAAGCCCAGAATTCAACATTTGCCCAATTTGAAGTGAGTCGTTT
Source organism: Bacteroidia bacterium (assembly GCA_049242065.1). Classification (GTDB taxonomy): domain Bacteria; phylum Bacteroidota; class Bacteroidia; order UKL13-3; family UKL13-3; genus CAISCU01. Next base: position 1,086 of record JBMLPO010000075.1, on the reverse strand, counting down.
GAAATGGCTGCATCTCTTGGAATACTTGAATAAAACAGATCTAAATCAAAGCATTTAAAATCTAAAGAAATGGCGGTTCCTCTAAAAAATCTTGTTTCATCAAATGAACCATATTTATTTATTCCTTCGTTGAACCGAAGTGTATTCAATACCTGCGCCCCTTTTCCTGGAGCAAATCCAAATCCTAAGGCCAAACCTTGTCCGTAAAACAAACGATAATCACCTATCACAAAATGTTTAATGATGGAATGTCCTTTATAAAACAAATAGCCACTTTTGAAGTCGAAAACTCCTTTTTTAAAATTCTGATAAACCTCTCCTGCATCATTTTCGAGATTCATTCCCAGAAACCAATTTGAATTCAGCCTTACTCTCATCCTAATTAAATCATGAAAGGCTTGTTGAGGATAAGCTTCCTGATTCTTCGTCTGATAGATTCGTGTTAAACTCCCTTCAAATTGATGTTGTTGGAAACTATTTGACGATGCAGTTGTAATCATGATTTGTTTATTGACAATGATGAATTGTGCTACCCACTTAGCCAAATCAGTATTGATGCCATTTACTGCCATTAACTCTTCCCGGCATAAAAACAATCCATTCGTTTGTCTATGTTGAACAATTGCATTTGCATCCTTAAGGCTAACAAATGGAATTTGTAGCAAATCGGCAATCTGGCAAGAATTAATTGAAATGGGATGTGCTACTAATTCATCTATTTTATTGATGATATCTTGTTGAAGCATTTCATCTGATTGAAAATCGGGATGATTCCTGATGAAATTTTCATAATCAGGTTTGTTTTCATTTAGTTGAGCAAATGAATGTAGCGTGATGAATAGCGTTACCAATAGTAAATAGTGGTGTTTCATGGATTACCCCTTTCTATTACATATTGTATAGAGCAAGAGAATTGAAGTCCAGTATACTGTCTCCAAGAAGCAGAAAAATTCATCATACTTGAATTTCTTTTGAAACCAGTTCCGAAACAATATTGAGCATGACTCAAATAAGAACCTATATCTACATAAACATGGTTCTTTTTCAAAAACCTGATAGAAACAGACTGATTAGAACGCTGCCAAT
>JBMLPO010000074.1:0-1308 GCA_049242065.1 Bacteroidia bacterium | reverse complement strand
CTGAAACTGCGCTCATGGCTTGATTGCCACCACCCATTTCAACTACTGCATGTCCAGGTAAAAATGGAACCAAATGTGCTGCTACTCCAATCGGACCCATACCAGGGCCACCACCACCATGAGGAATACAGAATGTTTTATGTAAGTTCAAATGGCAAACATCAGCACCAATATTTGCTGGGCTAGTTAATCCAACTTGGGCATTCATATTCGCACCATCCATATAAACCTGACCTCCATTTTTGTGAATCAAATCACATACTTCATGAATTTGTTCTTCGAAAATTCCATAAGTTGAAGGATAAGTTACCATCAAACAAGCCAAATTATCTTTGTGTTCTTCAGCTTTTGCTCTTAAATCATCAATATCAACATAACCATTATCCAAAGTTTTTGTAACAATAACTTTCATTCCTGCCATGGCAGCACTTGCTGGATTTGTACCATGTGCAGAAGATGGAATTAATGCAATATTTCTATGAGATTCACCTCTGCTTTTGAAATATTCGCGAATCACCATTAAACCAGCATACTCTCCTTGTGCACCTGCATTTGGCTGTAAGCTAATACCTGCAAAACCTGTAACTTCTTTTAACTGGTGTGTTAGCTCTTCAAATATTTGAGTATAACCAGCAGCTTGATTTCTTGGTACAAAAGGATGTAACTGACCAAAACCAGGCATGGTAACAGGAATCATTTCAGCTGTTGCATTTAGTTTCATTGTGCATGATCCCAAAGCAATCATTGAATGGCAAAGTGATAAATCTTTTGATTCCAACAATTTGATATAACGTAACATTTCATGTTCGCTGTGATACGAATTAAACACAGGGTGAGTCATGAAATCAGATTTTCTTACAAAAGAACTTGGAGCTTGAATTTCAACCGCAGCAGGCTGAGTTAGTTTAATAGACTTACCAGTTAAAATTGAAGCCAATTGAGAAATGTGCTCGATAGTATGGGTTTCGTCTAATGAAACTCTTATTTGTTTATCGTTTACTTTGGCAATATTTATTTCGGCAGCTAAACAAGCATCTACTAGTTTTTGAGCATCTGCTACTTCAAAAGTAAGTGTGTCGAAATAGTTTTTATTTACTAATTTAAATCCATTATCAACCAATGATGTGGCCAATGTATTTGCTAAGCCATGCACTCTTCCTGCAATACCTTTTAAACCTTTTGGTCCATGGTAAACTCCGTACATACTTGCCATAATGGAAAGTAATACCTGAGCCGTACAAATATTTGAAGTGGCTTTTTCTCTTTTGATATGTTGCTCACGTGTTTGTAAAGCCATACGTAAAGCAG
>JBMLPO010000073.1:0-8007 GCA_049242065.1 Bacteroidia bacterium | reverse complement strand
ATGTTTATAAATTCAGTTTTGTGGGTAAAAAACAAGGTAAAGACATTTTAATCATCCAAGATGCCCAAAGTTTAAAAATGGATTCGGTTTTAAGTCTTTTCGATTTTAACCTGGCTTGGAGAAATTTCATGAGCAAAGAAAAAGACATGAATCGCTTTCCTTTTATCACTTGGGAAAATGCAAATGATTTTCGCTTTTTCTATAACAATGCTTATTACAAGTTTAATATGCCTACCATGCGTGTTAGCTTGTTGGCAAAAGCTCCTGCAGATGCAGAAGACTTAGATTATGATCCAACATCTCAAAAATTAGCTTATACCATGAATTACAATTTATTTGTTCATGATGGTAAAAACCCTCAAGCCGATACCAAAAATGCAGGTGATGAAATCAATAAATCTGAAATCATTTCTCGTGATGGCAATTATGGTTACAGCTATGGAAAGGCTGTTCATAGAAATGAATTCGGTATCACAAAAGGTACTTTTTTCTCACCTAATGCCAATAAAATAGCCTATTATAGAATGAATGAGGCTTTGGTAGCTGATTACCAATTAATGGATTTTCCTGAATTAGATACCAACCACGCTCAATTGATTCAACCAAGTACTTTTAAGAAAATAAAATACCCAATGGCTGGCAATAAAAGTCATTTGGTAAATGTTCTTATTCATGATTTCAAAAGAAAAAGAAGTGTGGAAGTACAAACAGAAGCTGCTTCTGAACAATACTTAACCAATATCGCTTGGAGTCCGGATGAGGAATACCTCTTTATCGCGATTGTGAATCGTGCACAAAATGAAATGAAATTAAACCAGTATGATGCCAATACCGGTGCTTTTATCAAAACACTTTTCACCGAAACCCATAACAAATATGTTGAACCAGAAAAACCAATGATGTTCCTGAAAAACGATGCAGGTAAATTCATTTGGTTCAGCGAAAGAGATGGCTATAACCACATGTATTTGTATAACCGTCAAGGCCAATTAATCAAACAATTGAGCAAAGGCAAATTTGCAGTTGCTGAAATTATTGGTTTTGACGAAAAGGGCGAAACCTTGTTTTATTCTGCTTTCTCAGAAGATGGTATGAATAAATTGATTTATGCTTTGAAACTAAAAACCCTTCAAAGCACGCCTGTTAATAGAATGGATGGTCAGCATAGTGCTGTTGTATCAACAGATGGTAAATATGTATTAGACACTTACAGTAACCACAGAATTCCGAGAAGAACAGTATTAATGGATGCTGCTGGTAAAGAGTATGCAACTTTGTTAAATGCGCCGAATCCATTAAGAGATTATAAAAATTGTGAAATACGTTTGTTCAGCATTCCTTCTGAAGACCCAACGATTCGTTTGAATTGTCGCATGATTTTACCCGCTCAATTTGATTCAACTAAAAAATACCCAGTGATTGTTTACGTATATGGTGGTCCACATGCCCAAATGGTAAGTAATAATTGGTTAGGTCAGGCCGATATGTGGTTATACTACATGGCACAACAAGGATATATCACTTTCTGTTTAGACAACCGCGGTTCTATGAATAGGGGCTTAGAATTTGAAAATGCAACTCACCGCCAATTAGGTAATTTAGAAATCAAAGACCAATTAAAAGGAGTAGAATTCCTGAAAAGTAAATCATATGTTGACAGCAAAAGAATGGGTGTTTTTGGTTGGAGTTTTGGAGGCTTCATGAGCACTGGTTTAATGACCAGAACTCCTGATGTATTCAAAGTTGGTGTTGCAGGTGGTCCTGTTATCGATTGGAGAATGTATGAAATTATGTATACCGAAAGATATATGGATATGCCTCAAGAAAATGAAAAAGGATTCAGAGAGGCCGATCTTTTAAATTATGTTAAAAATCTAAAAGGTAAATTATTGATGATTCACGGCACTTCAGATGATGTGGTTTTAATGCAGCATAGTTTAAATTATATTAAAAAATCTGTTGAAGAAGGTGTATTAGTAGATTACTTTTTATATCCGGGTCATGCACACAATGTTTTGGGACCAGACAGGGTTCATTTAATGAAAAAAATCACCCAATATTTTAAAGAAAATCTCTAGTTATAAAGGATATTCGCCGGCATGGAAAAATCGCTTCAGGAATTACAATCCTCTTATACCAACGGACTTTGGATACTCACATTTATCTTCTCCATACTTTTTTTGGTGAGGTTATATCTGGTTGTTAAAAGTAGAAAAGACAGAAAATGGCTTTTCCATTGGAAAGGAGAATGGTTTGTTTATGGACTGAAGTTTATTTTTCTCATAGCCATGGTGAGTTTATTGGTTGGTCTCCCCACCTGGTTTTATTATATAGCTGGATTCAGAATTTTAATTAACGATACCGCAATTCATAGCTTTGTTTTGGTTTGGTATTTGATTGCCATTCAAGAAATCATTTTATCATTTACTGCATCGAAAAGATTGGTTGAACAATTTATCAAAAGGATGCTTTTCTTTTTATTGAGTATTTTTTGGGTTTTGGGATTTGGATTAGCTAGTTTAATTGTTTTCAAAGCCTATGATTATCCTTCTAAAAATGATTGTGTGAGTTTGAGTATCCCGGTTCATGGCACTTGGAGAGCTTCGCATGCAGGAGGACATAGTTCTGTAAACTATCACTTAGCTATTCCACAACAAGCCTATGCAATTGATTTGTTAAAAGTAAATGATGATGGTAATTTTTTCACTGGCACTGGAACAGCCATCACTGATTATATCTGTTTGAACGATTCTGTTTTTAGTCCTGTTAATGGTAAAATTGCATTTGTAATTGATTCTTTCAATAACGAACAAGTTTTGAAAAAAGGAGACACAATCAATCCTTTAGGAAATTATATCGCTATTGAAATTGCTAAAGAAAAATTTGTGATTTTAGCCCAATTAAACAAGGGAAGTATCAAAGTGAAACAAGGTGATGAAGTGAAAGCAGGTGATCATTTAGCACAGGTAGGAAATTCAGGAAACACCACTTGGCCTCATTTACATATGCAAGTTTCAAACAAGGCTGATGTGTATGCAAATGATGCAATCGGACTTCCATTTGTTTTCAAAAATTATTGCAGAAAAAGATGGTGGAACTGGAGTTCGGTTGAATCAGATTATTTAATGAGAAACGATTTTATTTCTTCAACATGCAATTCAAAATAATATCAGGAATATTTTTTAAGACCAATCCCCTACTTGCAGGTATAGCGCTCTTGTGCAGCATATTTTTGTTTTTTATTCTTAAAAGTAGATTCATCAAAATGGCATCCATGAAGGCCTATGCTTTTTCTTTTTATGGATTTGTATTTTTTGTGGTTGCTGCTTTTTGTTTTGTAGGAATGAATGCAGTAGTGAATTTCTTTTACCTGCCCGATCATTTCTTTGGAAGCATTCTCTGGTTTTTTCCTTATGTAATCATCTCTGCATTGTTTGGAGCCTTAGCAGGATTCTTAGTTTATATGGCTGCTAAAAAACTGGCACCTGAATTTGTTTATACTTTATTGAATATTTCTTTGTTGATCTTCACTCCAATGTTGATGTATGTCTTGCTGTTCAAACCTTATTTAGAGATGGTCAATATTGCTATCGGACCTATTCAAGAGAAAATAAGCGTCAAGTCGTACAATGAAAACAATTTTGAAATTTTCGATAAAAAACCTGAACAGATATACTTTCCAGCTAGTCCAGCTGAATACCACGATAGCCTGAGTTTCCAAGTATTGGGCAACTCACTTCAAATTACCTCTAAACAAAACGGATTTAGTTTTTCACATCCCATTTCTGGTAAAGGACTTACTGCCATGTATTCTTGCGATTCTAAAAACAAAGAATACTTAGCTGTATTGCTCGTATATTCATTGCTTTCTAATGAATCTGAATTGTTGCTCATCAATCATGAAGGTTTATGTAATTTCAGAAAAACCTATAACAATTATCCCAACCGATTAAGTATAGGAGAAGATGGCAAAACAATTCTAATTCAAAAAGAGGAAGCCAATTCGCAATTTGTATTTGTAGAGGCTATTGAATTGAAATGAGTATACCAACTTCATTTCTAAGTGAAATTAGCCAATCAATCTGAAACTCATTGAATTGTTCAATTTACACCATTGAATCCACGAACTAATCATGTGCCCCTGATTGATTCGCTTTCATAACTTGTTAATTATTCTACTTTACCACTTTGGTATTGTTTACAAAATTCTTGTAAACCGCAAACATCGCATTTCGGACTTCTTGCCAAACAAGTATACCTGCCATGCAATATCAACCAATGATGAGCAGTTGCAATGTACTCATCGGGAATATATTTGACCAATTGTTGCTCTGCGGCTAAAGGTGTTTTGGCATTGGTTGTAAGTCCCAATCTTCGGCTCACTCTAAACACATGCGTATCTACAGCCATCGCAGGTTGATTGTAAACCACACTGGCAATTACATTCGCTGTTTTTCTTCCAACGCCAGGTAGTTTTACTAAATCTTCTATTTTCTCAGGAACTTTTCCATCAAAATCTGAAAGTAACATTTGAGCTAAACCAATTAAATGTTTGGTTTTATTATTGGGATAACTAATGCTTCTGATATAAGGAAACAAGGTATCAAAATCGGTTTCTGCCAGTTTTTGTGGGGTAGGAAAATCCCTAAATAAATCAGGTGTGACTAGGTTAACTCTCTTGTCTGTGCACTGGGCAGATAAGACCACGGCAATAATCAATTGAAAGGGATTTTCATAATGTAATTCTGTTTCTGCAATGGGTTGGTGTTCCAAAAAATATGAGATAATACGATCAAATCTTTCCTGCTTTTTCATGGTCTGCAAATTAAGGATGCAATCAATCAAAAAAAATTGCATGGTTTTTGTTTTATACTTAAATATCTTTCTAACATGAAAAAGTTTATTCTATTTTGTTTGATTCTTGCTTCTGTGGGTATCAAGCATGTCATTTCTCAAGACAATCCAAAAGCTGAAATGGAATTTACTCCTGAAGTAAAGACCTATGTATTTGCTAAAAACAGCAGCCTTAAAGTGGGTCCTTGGGACAATGGCTATTTACCTTTTGTTTTTGAAAAAGGTACCAATTGGGTATTCAAATACCATTTCAAATCAAAAGATTACAAAATGGTAGCAGATGATGAATACACTGAAACCCTCACTTTTGAAATTCCTCCTCAAAAAGCGAATTCATTTTCCGTTAAAGGCGATTTGAGAAAATATAAATTCGTATACAGTCCGAATTGCTTTTGCAAAGATGCAGGTGCACGTGAAGTGAAAAGTGGACTGATGAGAGGAAGAAGAATTGGAAAAGACAAATGGGAAATCAGTTTGGTTTTGATGGTCCCTCAAAGAGATGGCAAAGGGGCTGTTACTGAAAAAAGATTCAAAGGTGTTTTCATTTTAGGAGAATTGAATAATGACTAAGAATTTTCAGATTCGTTTTGCCCAGAAAGCAGATGCTGCCATAATTCTTCACTTTATTAAAGGCATTGCACATTATGAAGAGTTGAGTGATCAGGTTCAGGCAACAGAAGAAAGCATAATCAAATACTTGTTTGAAGAAAAGAGCTTTGCAGAATGTTTATTGGCATATGAAAACGAAACACCTGTAGGCTTTGCACTCTTCTTTCATAATTATTCCACCTTTGTTTCTAGACCTGGTATCTACTTAGAAGATTTGTACATAGAACCAGAATACAGAGGAAAATCCTATGGCAAAAATTTATTGCTTGAATTGGTAAAAATTGCCAAATCGCGCAACTGTGGCCGTGTTGAATGGAGTGTACTCAACTGGAACAAACCAGCAATAGATTTTTATGAAAGCCTCGGTGCTGTTCCCATGTCGGGTTGGACTGTCTACAGATTAGATGAAGAAGCTATTGGGAAATTGGTGGGTTGAGATTAATTAAGTTGATGAATAAAATAATGTAATTAGCAATCATATTTTTTTTATGATTCATAGTACAACAATTACGATTTAGGTCATATGAACTTTGATTATAAAGTTGCTTAGAGGCTATCAATCAAACCAATAAACTCCCTTACACTCCCAATTGGTGGGCGGAAAATTTCAGTAATCAGAACCAATTTTAATTTTTCAATAAGTTTATTCTCAAGTTTATTATTTTAATAAAACTAAGACCTCAACAATCATCCTTTATTACATCTTCTTTAAATTGGCTAATCAATTTTTTCATCCCTTTAAGTTGTTTGATTCTTTCCTCAATTGATAAAAGTTTCTCATCTAATACAGCCAGTTTTTCAGAAATAGACAGTTTGTTATTATACCAAGCATCCATCAATTGTTCAATTTCTGAAATTGTAAAACCAACCGATTTTGCATCTCGTATCAATTCTAATTTCTCGATCGTTTCTTCATCATAATGAAAGTACTTATTGGTTTTTACACTTTCATCTCGCTTACCTTTTATTAATCCAGATTTTTCATAAAACCGAATGGTATGCGCACTGAGGCCAGTTCTTTTAGACAATTCATGAATTAACATGTAGCAAAGTAAAGCTGTTTAAAAATAAATTACAAGTATAGACTATACTCTAATGTTGTATGTTTTAAAAAGACTCATTAGGTTTGCATCAAATTTAAGATTAAATGGCAACAGCATTAATTACAGGTGCATCAAATGGCATCGGATTGGAATTAGCAAAAATTCATGCATCTAAAGGTGACAATTTAGTTTTGGTAGCAAGAAATAAATCAAAACTCGATGAATTAAAATCGGAATTAGAAAAGTTATATAAGATAACAGTTTATACAATCGGCAAAGATCTTTCGGAAGAAAATGCAGCTCTTCATGTTTATCAGGAAACCAAACAACAAAACATTCAAATCGATTATCTGATTAACAATGCCGGTTTTGGAGAATTTGGCTTTTTTGTAGAAACCGATTGGAACAAAGAGTTAAAAATGATTAACTTAAACATGACTACTTTAACCCAATTTACTAAACTTTACCTTCAGGACATGGTAAAACGTGGAAATGGAAAAATCATGAATGTTGCATCAACAGCGGCCTTTCAATCGGGTCCGACAATGTCTGTATATTATGCAACTAAAGCCTATGTTTTAAGCTTTTCAGAAGCAATTGACAATGAAGTTAGAGACAAAGGTGTAAGTGTTACAATATTATGTCCGGGTGCTACAGAAAGTGGATTTCAAGCAGCTGCGGCAATGGAAGAAAGCAACTTGGTTAAAGGCAAAAAATTACCTACATCAAAAGAAGTGGCTGAATATGGTTATAAAGCCATGATGAAAGGAAAAACAGTGGCTATTCATGGTTTCATGAATTGGATTTTAGCCAATTCTGTTCGTTTTACACCAAGAGCGCTTGTGGTAAAAATCACCCGTAAATTGCAGGATAAAGCTAATTAATAACGGATAAAACAGCCTTTACAATCAGGATTTACAGCATCCATCAAAGACTTGCTGAAAATCTAATATTGTTTTTATTTTCAAATAATTGAATTGATACCTATAATTTAGAGTTAAGGTTATAGGACAATTGATTTAAATTCTTTGTACCATTTCTATTTCGTTTTTAATCAACCTCAAGTTAAATACAAGTTAATTTTTAAGGTGTTCCTTAATTAGCCTCATTTAGGAAGAAAATTACATCCATTTTCAGCTTGAACTTAATTTAGTTAAAAATCATCAAACATCTTCAAAACCATTGTAAACAAAAGGAAAATGGCTATTGAATGAAGATTAAAAACCTTTATTCAAGTCTTTAACTTTTGAATGGAAATTTATCTTTCATTAGTTTTCAAGAACGAAATCAAATGAAACATGAATGATGATAACTTAAACACCCCCGGCTTTATACCCACATTTGGTGGCTACAAGAATTTAATGTCTTATCAGAAATCTGAAATAATCTATGATGGCACAGTTTATTTCACCCAACGTTTCTTTCATAAATACGACCGCACTGTAGATCAAATGGTGCAAGCCGCCCGAAGCGGTAAACAAAACATTGTTGAAGCAAGCAT
>JBMLPO010000072.1:0-3599 GCA_049242065.1 Bacteroidia bacterium | reverse complement strand
ACTTCTTCCATCATCACATCATAGTTGTCGAAGTTCTTCATCATAGAAGCTAAAATTTTATTCAGTTTATAGAATAAGTTTACGCCCACACTAAAATTAGAACTGTAAACCAAAGCTTGACCTTCAGCCTCTGCCATTTGTTTGATTTCATCGAGTTGGTCATACCAACCTGTTGTTCCAACAACTACAGGGACACCAGCTTCAAAACACTTATGGATATTGTCAACAGCAGCAGTAGGCATGCTGAAATCGATAGCCACATCAACATTTTTTAGGCTTAGTGGCATAAAATCATAAGCATTTTCTAAAGTTACCTTGTAGATAATTTCATGGTTTTTTGCCATAGCTATTTTTTCTATAGCCATACCCATTTTACCGTATCCTAGGAGTGCAATTTTCATTTATTCTAATTATTTTGAATGCAGCGTTTGCAATTATTGAGTAATATAAGAAACTTAATCCTTTTCAGGAAATTTTTATCTGATGCTCAAAGTGAAACTTAGTCCAGTAGCCGTACAATAAGGAGTTTGGCGTATATCGGGACTGATTTTCAGGCTTAGGTTTTCACTCATATCAAAACCTTTTAAATGTGCATCTACAGTTGCATCTACAATTTGCAATGCGTATAAACCAACCATAGAAATGATAGACAAATCACGCGACTTTCTATAACTTTCTCTTACATTCAGAAGCATTTCTGCTGGAACATTTGCGTATTCAGGATTGGTAACTGTTTGTTTATTGATCACCTGAATATAGGCCTCTCTCACAGCATTGTATTCGTTTTTATAAAAAACATAAGAGTAACCTAAAGCAGCAAAGCCCCCGTAAACAATCGGGAGCTTCCAATACTTTTTATTATAAATTTGACCAGCACCTGGCACCAAAGCAATCAAAGTTACTTTGGTGTAAGGATTGGTTTCCTTTTTAGGTTCAGTTTTTTTAACAGGCGTTTGTGCATGAAGCAGAGAGCCTGTAAAAAACAAAATCAATAAAGTGAGTTTGAATCGCATTACAATAAGTCTATCAGACGTTTTAAATCTTGCTGTGATTTGAAAGGAATAACCAAAGAACCGCGTCCTCTTTCATCTGCTTTGATTTTAACTTTGGTTTCAAATTTATGACTCAATGTTTGCTGATATTCAATAAAGCTTGCAGGAGTTTCAGATTTTTTCTTGGAAGGATTGGCATTTGCTTTCTTCTCATCCACTCTTTCATGAGCTTGACGAACCAAAGTTTCTACATCTCTTACAGAAAGACTTTCTTCAATCATTTTATTGAAGAGGTATTGTTGTTCATCAGCATCTTCAATATTGATAATAGCTCGGGCATGACCCATAGAAATTTCATTATCTCTAATAGCAACTTGGATATTATCAGGTAATTTTAAGAGACGTAAGTAATTGTTTACAGTAGATCTGTTTTTACCAACACGATCGCCTAATTGCTCTTGGTTGAGGCTACATTCGTCTAGTAATCTTTTGTAACTAAATGCAATTTCCATGGCATTTAATTCTTCACGTTGAATGTTTTCAATCAAGGCCATTTCTAGCATACCTTGATCATCTGCCAAACGAATATAGGCAGGAATCATGGTTAAGCCAGCTAATCTTGCAGCACGGGTTCTACGTTCACCACTAATAATTTGGTAGCTATCGTAACCTAATTTTCTAACAGTAATAGGTTGAATAATTCCATGCACCTTGATGGATTCAGCCAATTCATTTAAGGCTGTTTCTTCAAAAACATCACGTGGTTGAAAAGGGTTAGCTTGTACCTGATTTAATGGAATTTCACTGATTGAATTCAGTGGTTTAGCATCTGAACCTGTGATATCGGTGCTGGCATTTTCGAGCAATGCGCTTAATCCTCTTCCCAGTGCATTTCTTTGTTGTTTGCTCATATAATTACTTTAGAAATATTAGTTATTAGAATGTTGATTGATGTCGGCTGCACTTGATTTGGTTAAACCATTTTTGTGTAGCAATTCTTTTGCCAGATTTAAATAATTGATAGCACCCTTACTTTCTGCATCATGTGAAATCACGGCTTTACCGAAACTTGGAGCTTCAGAAAGTTTGGTATTTCTTTGAATAATGGTATCGAACACCAATTGTTGGAAGTGCATTTTAACTTCATCAACCACTTGGTTACTCAAGCGTAAACGCATATCGTACATGGTTAATAAAAGCCCTTCAATTTGTAAATCAGGATTCATGCCTGATTGGATAATTTTTACTGTGTTTAGTAATTTTCCTAAACCTTCTAACGCAAAGTACTCACATTGAACAGGAATGATAACTGAATCACTTGCTACCAGTGAATTGGTGGTGATTAAACCCAAAGAAGGAGAACAATCGATGATAATGAAATCGTAATCATCTTTGATTTTAGAGAAAGCATATTTCATGAGCTTTTCTCTGTTTGGAACACTGATCAATTCAATTTCCGCACCAACTAAGTCGATATTGGAAGGGAGAATATCCATGTATTGGTATTCGGTATTTAGGATAGCATCTTTAGCTGGAACTTCATTAACTAAAACCTCGTACAAGCCTGTTCTGATATCTTTTGGGTCGAGACCAATTCCTGAAGTTGAATTTGCTTGTGGGTCTGCATCTACTAAGAGTGTTCTGTATTCAAGTACAGCTAAACTTGCAGCTAAATTGATAGCAGTGGTAGTTTTACCTACTCCACCTTTTTGATTTACGATTGATATGGTTTTGCTCATTTGAATAAATTACAATTGAATGGATTCTGATATATTTAAAAGGAATAGTTCCTTGTTTTTTGATGTAAAAGCTTGTTTTGCCAACTGGTGATCAATTTTAATAGGCTGAAAAGTATCGAAATGCATTCCAATTACCTTTTCACAACGGAGAAAATCGGCAGCAATTGCAGCGTCATTTGCATCCATGGTAAAATTATCGCCAATAGGTAAAATCGACCAATCTATTTGGTTGAGTTCGCCAATTAATTTCATTTCTTGGTTCAAGCCAGTATCGCCGCTATAATAAATGGTTTTAGAGGCTGATTTGATGATGAACCCAGCTGCGGTTCCAGCATAAGTGCCATCTGGTAAACTTGAAGAATGGGCTGCAAAGGTCATTTTTACGGTTCCAAAATCAAAATTCCATTTGCCACCTACATTCATTGCATGGTGATGATGGACCCCCTGCTTTTCTAGCCATAACATGATTTCCCAGCTACAAATTACTATTGCATTTGTTTTTTTTGCCAAATACAATAAATCATCTGTGTGGTCTTGATGTCCGTGAGAAATTAAAATATAGTCTACTTCAATTTCATCAATAGAAATACCCTCAGCCAGTGCGTTCTGTCTAATGAATGGATCGAACAGCAATTTCTTGCCGCCAGTTTCCAATAAAAAACACGAATGTCCGTAATAAGTTAATTTCATTCTCTTTCTTTCAGAATTGCCTTAAACCACAAGTTTTTCAACACATTTTTATTTCCGTGAAACTTTAAATCTTGGAAAAACAGTTTCCGTGAAATGCTTGCTATACTTGCGTGGAACAAAATCTGAACTTCAAATTACGGAAAAGCAAGTGCCAACTAATGCACCATCTATCCACAGG
>JBMLPO010000071.1:0-8567 GCA_049242065.1 Bacteroidia bacterium | reverse complement strand
TAACAATGAATTATGCCAGGTTATGGAATACCAACACCGCACACCGGGTAATTTACGTGCATTCTATCAAGTTGTTTTGAAAAACGTAAAAACCGGAAAACAAATGGAACATCGTTATCGCGCCGGTGAAAGCGTGGAAATGGTACGTGTTGAATTCAAAGAAATGCAATATTTATATAAAGATGGTAATAGCTTGGTTTTAATGGACCCAGAATCATACGACCAGATTTATGTAGATGAAACTATTTTTGGAAGTGCTGCTCAATTCTTAAAAGAAGAGATGATCGTAAAAGTATCTTTTGAAGGTGATACTTGTATCGGTGGTGAAGCCCCAACTTTTGTAATTTTAGAGGTTACTTATACTGAGCCAGGTTTAAAAGGTGATACTGCAACCAATACACTAAAACCAGCAACATTAGACAATGGTGCAGAAGTAAGAGTTCCTTTGTTCTGTAATGTGGGTGATAAAGTGAAAGTGGATACCAGAACTGGTGAATATGTAGAAAGAGTAAAATAAAATTCATGAATAAAATGAAAAGCCCTGAAGTATTTTTACTTCGGGGCTTTTTGTTTTAGCAGCATTGTTATGGTAAGATTTATCATCGCTATTGAAGCTTCATCAAAATTTAACAATTGTATGGATGTGTTTGAAGAAACAGTATGATATATTGGAGCCATGAAATGGATATTGGTAATTGTATGTTTTTTTAGTGCATCTATTCAAGTGGGAAATCCGAATTGGGAATTGAAGAAAACGGGTCCCGGTATAAAAGTATATACTGCAGAAAGCGAGATTTCTCGTATTAAAGATGTTAAAGCTACACTAGACTTAAATGGAAGTTTATCTTCTGTTGTTTCTGTAGTGAGAGATTTATCATCGTACCCCAAATGGATTTATAATTGCTCGGAAGGAAAAGTCATTAAAATGATGGGTGATACTGAATTGTATTTTTACCAACGTATTGATGCGCCTTGGCCTGTTTCGGATAGAGATTTGTGTTCACATTATAAAATCCGCCAAAACCCTCAAACTCTTGAATTGTCTGTGATATCTCAAGCTGAGCCTAATTTACTCCCCGAAATTGAAGGTGTAGTAAGGGTGAAAGAATCGAAGACATTATGGAAAATTAAACCAATAGGGAAAGGTGTTTTGAAAGGTGAATATTACCTGAGTTTTGATCCTGCAGGTGATGTTCCTGTTTGGTTAATTAATATGTTTATTACAGAAGGGCCTTATGCGAGTTTATTAAAATTAAAAGCACTCCTAACCGAAGCCCCACATAAGGATGCAAAATTTCCATTCATTAAAGAATTAACTCGGTGATTTAATTTAATTTTGAAGTATTATTTATATTTCATTTTCGATAATTCTTCATTAATTTATTTTTTATTGAATGCATCTGTCAGAAAATAGTCATTAGCACCCGACTTAATTTTTTTTCGAATTTTTATTGTTTGATTTTAGAAACAAAGGATTAACTTGCGAGTCGATTGCCCATCTAGGGGTAGAAGAGGGCAGTCTGTTTCATAGGCTAAAGGGAGTTCCGCAAGGAGCTCCCTTACTTTTTATAGGCCTTTTCAATAACCATATTTTTCTTTCCATCGTGCTTTTAAAAATGAACGTTGTTCTAATTCACGTGGATTGTTTCCTGGTTCATACAATTTTGTTCCTTGTATAGCTTCAGGAAGAAATTCCAAGTTAATAAAATTGTTTTCATAGGCGTGGGCATAGGCATAATCTTTTCCGTAATTCAACTCTTTCATCAACTTGGTTGGCGCATTTCGTAAGTGTAAGGGTACAGGTAGCTGACCTGTTTTTTTAACCAATGCAATTGCATCATCAATGGCGAGATAACTCGAATTGTTTTTTACAGAAGTTGCCAAGTATATGGCACATTGCGATAGTATAATCCTTCCTTCTGGCACTCCAATTACCCTGATAGAT
The DNA here is from genome assembly GCA_049242065.1 of Bacteroidia bacterium. Taxonomy (GTDB): domain Bacteria; phylum Bacteroidota; class Bacteroidia; order UKL13-3; family UKL13-3; genus CAISCU01. The sequence continues at coordinate 6,622 of JBMLPO010000071.1, read as the reverse complement.
TGAAAGCAGGTATGGGCCATTAATAAGGCGTTTGGATTCGCATTCCCAATGTCTTCACTTGCCAATACCAACATGCGTCGCGCAATGAATTCATAACTTTCTCCACCTTCTAATAAACGAGCCAAATAATATACCGCCGCATTGGGGTCACTTCCTCTTATTGATTTGATAAAAGCAGAGATGATATTGTAATGCTCTTCTCCATTTTTATCATACGACATGGCTTTGTATTGAAGTGTTTTTTCAACCAAAAAATTTGTAATGATAATTTGTTCATCGTTCTTAAATTGAAAACATACCAATTCAAGTAGGTTCAATAGTTTTCTTGCATCTCCTTCGCTAAACCTAAATAATGCTGCTGTTTCTTGTAATTCGGGCTTTTTGCTTTTTAACCAATCATCCTTTTGTAAGGCTGAATCTATAATGCGTTCCAGAGCATCTTTATCAAGGTCTTTTAGTATATAAACTTGGGCTCTGCTCAATAAGGCATTGTTTACTTCGAAACTTGGGTTTTCTGTAGTAGCTCCAATTAGAATAATGGTTCCATTTTCAACTGCCCCTAATAAGGCATCTTGCTGACTTTTATTGAAGCGATGAATTTCATCAAGAAACAATAAAACCTTACCTAGTTTTTTTGCCTCTTCAATTACTTTACGAACTTCAGCAACTCCGGCTTGAATGGCACTCAAGTAGTAAAAATGTAATCCCAAATGTTGGCCAATTATTTTTGCTAAAGTAGTTTTTCCAACTCCTGGGGGTCCCCAAAAAATCATGGAGGGAATACTTTTATTTTCTATGGCTTTACGAATAATACCATCAGCTCCAGTTAAATGTTCCTGTCCAATTAAATCATCTAAGGTTTGAGGGCGAACTCTTTCTGCAAGCGGCTTTATTGATTCGTTCATGTGGTTTTCCTTTATATTTGTTTAATATGGCCAAAGCCTCCTACAAATATGCACTTTTGTTTTTGCTTCAACTTGCTCTCTTGTTTAAGTTGCAAGCGCAAGAATTAGCCGATACGCTTAAGATTGCGGCAATCGATCCAATTGCTATTTCAGATACTTTATCAATGCCCTATACCGATAGTGGTTTGGTTATAAAAAAGGGATTTACACAAATTGGAAGAGCCAGTTATTATGCCAATAAATTTCAAGGTCGTAAAACAGCAAGTGGTGAAAGGTATAGCCACCATAAATACACGGCGGCTCACAAACGATTGAAGTTTGGTACATTGGTAAAAGTTACCAATCTCAAAACAGGGACTTGGGTAATAGTGAAAATAAACGACAGAGGCCCTTATTCCAAAAAGTTCATCATCGACCTCTCGCTGATTGCTGCTAGGAAATTAAACTTAGTTCGGTCTAATGCAAAGGTGAAAATAGAAGTGATTGGGAAGAAGAAAGCTCCATAATTAAATTTATAAAGCTATTCGCCAAATTGCTCCATTTTTAGTTTCAAAAACGGTTAACTTTTTTTGTTCAGTTAAGACTTTTAATTGGGCTAAAGACTCTTTCATGTTTTGGCCAGAAAGTTCAGCAAATTCACGAAGTGTTAAGCTCGAAAATTGTTGGAATAAAAACTCCCAAGTCTTGCTGTATTCCTTCTTTTTTGCCGAAGGATTTAGTTGTAGAATAGCAGATTCGAAATTTGAATAAACTTGAAATCCATTGAGGTTTAAGTACTGTTTATTTTGATTGGATAAAATTAGAGTAGGAAATCCTCTAACGCCTGATTCAGCGGTTTTTCTTAAATTATTTTGAAACAATTCAATGGCAATCTGTTGTATGTCGTTATTGAGTTTAGCAGTATCAAGTTTTGTTTCTGATGCAGCTTGATTGATATATTGAATTTTGCAAATATTTTTCTTTTCAAGGAATACCATTTCTCTGATTCGTCTTAAGAAACGCAAAGCCTTTTCTTGATCTTGTAACTGTGCGGCTTTAAAGGCAATAGAGGGCGGATATGACGAACTTAATGGGTCTTCTAACCAAATATCTCCATCGATTGGCATTTGGTAATATTTACTTACTTCATCCCAATGATGTGCAACATCCGATGGTTTACTAATGCCACCACTGTTATAAGACCAATCTGGTAATAAACCACCCATGATATATTCAATTTCAATTTCATCACCATATTCCAATTTCAATTTTCTTAATTGGGGTTCGATGCCCCAACATGAAGAACAAATGGGGTCTGTAAAGTAAACTATGTGAATCGATTTATTCTGGCTAGTGGGTATATAGGTATGGCCTTCTTGTTTTTGATTCGTTAATTCGCATGTGCCTGAATCAGGATTGCATAATAAAGGATTGTTATGATTTACTTGATTTTTCATGTTAGGTGTTTGCGCATCACAAGCACTTGTAAAAAGAAAAATAAAGAAACTCCAAATGAGTATGATGCGGCTTTTCATTCTATATTTGTTTTCGAAAGCAAACATCAGATTAATTCAAACAGCAATCAATTAGTCAGGAAAAATTGACCTCTAATAAAATGGAAGCAGAAGTAACTTGTCCGGCACAAACATTATTAAAACATTTATCCGGTAAATGGAAGCCACAAATTTTCAAACTTGCAGTGGATGGGCCATTGAGGTTTAACGCATTGTTAAGACTTTTAGAGGGCTCTAATAAACAATCGGTATCCTTGGCTTTAAAAGAATTAGAGGAGCAGGGCTTACTCGATAAGTCTATTATCAAACAAAAGCCATTGCACATAGAATACAATTTGTCAGAAAAAGGCAAATCAATGATTCCTGTATTTCAGCAATTAGAGAATTTGGTCTCTTAGAACTCTTTTTCTTGCAAGGGTTTTAATAGGACGCCATGTTTATTAAACAAACACAATTGCGTGTACCTGCCACTACTTTCTTTTTTGCCATTCACTTCTTTTGTTTCAATGCCTGTAATGGTAATTTCAATACCCGACATACTAACTTTTTCAAGCCAACCTGCGTGGAAAAATGATAAGGTTTTATCTTTAAAATGATAGGCATGCACAGCTGGACAAACTTTCCAAGCATCTGTTTGGAAATACATCATACTTCCGTCTTGGGAGATTTTAACTTTATCAATATTGCATAAAGATTTAAATGGAAACTCAGTCGATTCTCCATAACTTGGAAATGTGCCACCTTCGCCATCTAAGCAACCTGTAAACAATTTAGTTTCAGTTTTACTGATGGAATTATAGCTATAAACCGAAATTTGGTCAATTGATGGAACTCCTTCTTGGTCTTTTGTTTTTGATAGTTGCTCTGTTCTGCTGAAAATAATTAAATGATGTTTTGCCGAGTAATCCAATAAATGCATGGGGCCTTTACTCTTAATTTCAATACTTTTTCCAGAGTTTAATGAAATTAGAATTTTGCCATTTTTTTCAATTGCTTTTTTGAATGGCTGAGCAAAAACAAAATTGCTTAACAATAAGAGTATGGTAATTAGATAAGAATTTTTCATATTAGATTTTAACTTAAATCGAACAAATAACATGCCGAGAAGTAGATTCTTGTTTTTTATTATTGAATGAAGATGTTATCAAAACAAACAAGCTCTAAAATCTTACATTAAAGAGCTTATTTGGTAAACAATCTATTTCCGAAATTTATTCTTTTATAAAAGAGTTTGAAGCTTGTATTTTAACTAATTAAGATTTGAAAACACTTTACTTACAAAGTCGGTTTGAGCTGTTTTATTTACTCTTGAAGTAATAGAAACTCTTATTCCATTGCCATTTTTAGTGCCATATAACATGGTAGTTTCTAATAATGAATCGGTGTATTCTACTACTATATATTTATTTGAAATACGTTCTAATCCCCTTGTTTTTAAGTTTGGGTTTTGAGAAACATACCAATCAGAATCCCATTTGTAAAATAGATCAATAAACGCATCTCCATCCAAATTGTCTTTATTAAAAGAAGATACACCGCGTGTTCCTTTAAAAATGAAAAGATTTTGCTTTAATGAATCAGTGAAAATATGATCTCTGCTTGTATTATTAAAGCCCAGGTATTTCCATTTTCCCGGAATTTCAGCTTGAATTGAAAAGTCGCCTAAGTATGAAAAAGTGGTATTGTTTTTTGTAGTATCATACTGGTTGCTTATTAGAGAACTATGTTGGCTATGCTGACTGGTATGACAGGATACAATTAAAAAAATACTGATTAAAAAAGCTAAAAATGAAAATCTAGATTTCATCAATATGGTTTGTTCTAAAGATTAAGGATAAATAATTTTACTTATTCATACTCTCCAATAAAATTTTCAAGCTTTCATCTAAAATCAAATTAGGCTCAACTTTACTGGTTTCTTTTATTTTCTTTCTTTCCTCGTCTCTTTTCTTTTTGCGAACATCTTCTGCATCCATTTCTGCTTTAAATGAAACTTCATTTAAAGTTGTATAAGCTTTTTCTTTTGCTTCATTAAACAGTTTAATATCCTCCAGTAAATAAGCATATTCTGGTTCGCTTTTCATTCTCTCTAGATGAGATTTTTTTAATGACTCTATTGTAGTTTTATTATCAGGTAATGCTTTATAAGAAACAGCTGCAATTTCATCATAAGGCAAGGCATATTTACTTGCTTCTTCTCCATACTCTTTGGCGGCATAAATAGATGGAAATTCAATATCAGGTATAACCCCTTTGTGCTGAGTACTTCCTCCTGATATACGGTAGAATTTAGCGATGGTAATTTTTACCTGACCTAATTTTTTTCCATCCATCATCATGAATTGATTTAAGTCGAGCATATTTTGCACAGTGCCTTTTCCAAATGTTTTTTCTCCTACTATGATGCCTCTGTGGTAATCTTGAATAGCAGCTGCAAAAATTTCTGAAGCAGATGCACTGAATCTATTTACCATCACCATTAATGGTCCATCCCAGAAAATTTGATCGTCTCTGTCTTCTTCAGAACTAGCAACTCCGTAAGCATCTTTTACTTGTACTACCGGTCCCTTTTTAATAAACAATCCAGTTAATTCAACAGCTTCTTGTAAAGAGCCTCCGCCATTGTTTCTCAGGTCGATAATGAATGCTTGTGCAGAATCTTTCTTCAGTTCATTAATGAGTCTTTTTACATCTTTAGTCGTGCTTTTATAATTAGGGTCTTTGCGTTGCATTCCAGCGAAATCCAAATAGAAAGTTGGAATGCTGATTACACCTACTTTTATTTTTTTACCATTTAATTCGGCTTCTTTGATACTGCCTTTTGCACTTTGGTCTTCCAATACAATTTTATCGCGTGTAATTTCTACGATTTTAGTCTTTGAATTGGTGGCATCAGATGGAATAATTTCTAAGCGAACAATCGTTCCTTTTTTTCCTCTGATTAAAGCCACAACATCATCAATTCTCCAATCAAGAATACTTACCATTTCACCATCTTTACCTTGGCCAACGGCTACAATTTTGTCGTTTGCATGTAACATTTTACTTCTGTCTGCTGGACCCCCTTTTACTACCTCACGTATTTTGGTGTATTCATTTTCTGTTTGTAAGGTTGCTCCAATTCCTTCTAAGCTCAAACTCATGCTGGTATTAAAATCTTCAGCCATTCTTGGCGAGAAATAATTGGTATGAGGGTCTGCAATTTCAGTTAGTGAGTTAGCGAAGAAAGAAAATACATCTTCGTTTTTGGTTTTACTCAGTTGTTTTAATAAGTTATCGTAACGTTTTATTAAATCGTTTGCGCAAATTTTTGCATCTTTTCCTCCGGCTTTTAATTGCAAGAATTCAAGTTTTATCTTACGTTTCCACAATAAATCATAGTCCTTAAAATTTGCTGCCCACTTGGCTTTTTCTCTATTGGTTAACAAAGAATCTTTTGTGCTCAAATCAAAATCAGATTTTAATAAGTCTTTGGTAAATTGAATTCTTTCCTCTAGGCGTTTTTGATATAGATTGTACATATCAAATGCTTTCTGAACATTACCCATCATTAAATCATCATCCAATTTGTTTCTGAATTGCTCAAACTGTTCAATGTCTTGTTGAAGGAAATACATTTTTCCCGGATCCAAGTTTTCTAAATACGCATCCAATAAATTAGAAGATAGTTTATCATCAATATTCAGTTTTCTTAAATGATAGGAATTGAGTATTTGTCCTACCAATTGGTACAAAACAGGATGTTGAGATTCTGGTTCAAAGTTTTTTAATACAACTTTAGTGCTATCGTTAGCAAAAGCAGTATGGCTAAAAACGATAACTGAAAGAGTGATGGCAAAAAGTATTTTTCTCATTGAATGCAATGTAATGAAAATCTAAAAGGGCAAGCGACTTTTTTGGATGATTGGTAGCTGTATCCTATAAAAGGGTTAAAAATTGGTTTTGAAAATTCTAATGGCGATACTCAACAAAACAATTCCAAAGAATTTTCTAATTAATGAAAGTCCTGAATCACCTAATTTTTTCTCAATCCATGAACTAGAGCGTAAAACGATGTAAACAAAAACCAAATTAATGATTAATCCCAAAACAATATTTGGCAAAGTATATACTGCACGCATAGAAATAATCGTTGTGAGTGTTCCCGATCCAGCAATAATGGGAAATGCAATGGGTATAATGCTTCCTGTTTTTTCGCTAGGGTCGTTTTTAAGTAATTCAATT
>JBMLPO010000070.1:0-2559 GCA_049242065.1 Bacteroidia bacterium | reverse complement strand
CTTATCCTGAAAATATTGCGGTGATTGGTGGTGGAAGCTGGGCTACTGCTTTGGTAAAGATTTTAAGCGAACACAAGGTTTTAGAAAATAGCCATATCAAGCGATTACAATGGTGGGTTCGTTCAGAAGAAAAAGCAGAGTTCATCAGAAAAAATAAACACAATCCTGATTACTTAAGTTCGGTTGAGATTCATCCAGATGTGGTGGAAGTAAGTCACGATTTAGCAAGCATTGTAAATAGCAGTGATTTATTGGTAATAGCGGTTCCGGCAGCATTTCTCGAAGCTTCATTAGAAAGTTTGCCTGCTGATGCATTTAAAAACAAAATCATTGTTTCTGCCATCAAGGGTTTGGTTCCAAGTACCAAACAAATCGTTGGAGATTATTTTATTGAACACAAAGGTGTAGATGAAAATAAAGTTTTGGTGATTTCGGGACCTTGTCATGCCGAGGAAGTATCTGCTGAAAAACTCTCCTACCTTACCATTGCCGGCACTGGAAAAGAATTAGCACGTTACTTCGCTACTTTATTGAGTTGCCGTTTTATTAGAACAGTTGTTTCGAGTGATGTAAGAGGCACAGAATATGGTGCTGTACTTAAAAACATTTATGCAGTTGCAGCGGGCATTTGCCACGGATTGGGTTACGGAGATAATTTCCAAGCCGTTTTAATCAGCAATAGCATTCGAGAAATGAAACGCTTTTTAAGAAACATTACCGATGCTGATAGAAAAATTAACCACAGTGCTTATTTAGGCGATTTATTGGTAACGGGTTATTCAGTTCATAGTAGAAATAGAACCTTTGGTAACATGATTGGGAAAGGCTATACTGTTCAATCAGCCCAGCTTGAAATGAAGATGGTTGCAGAAGGTTACTATGCTACAAAAAACATGTATGAACTCAATCAGAAAACACAAGTAAAAATGCCCATTTTAGATTGCGTTTACAGTATCATTTATGAAGGCAAATCAGCCAAAAAACAAATAGAAAAACTCACTGAAAAGTTGGTTTAGTAAATATTTATAAAATAAAACAGGACTTCAATGAAGTCCTGTTTTATTTTATAAATTGAGTTTTTAAGCTCTAATTACACCTGGTCTAAATTCTTTTTCTAATGGGGCATGGTTTGCAGCCTCAATTCCCATGCTAATCCAAGTTCTTGTTTCTTCTGGTTTAATAATTGCATCAACCCATAAACGTGCAGCAGCATAATAAGGTGATGTTTGTTTTGTGTATCTATCTGTAATAGTTTTCAGCAATTCAGCCTCTTTTTCAGGTGTGATGGTTTCACCTTTTGCTTTTAATGAAGCCTCTTCAATTTGTAATAAAACCTTTGCAGCTTGTGCTCCTCCCATTACAGCAATATTTGCATTGGGCCAGGCAGCAATTAATCTTGGATCGTATGCTTTTCCACACATTGCATAATTTCCAGCGCCGTAAGAATTTCCAGTTATGATGGTGAATTTAGGAACAACAGAATTGGCTTGTGCATTCACCAATTTAGCGCCATCTTTAATAATTCCGCCATGTTCACTTCTAGAGCCTACCATAAAACCAGTAACATCTTGTAAGAAAACCAATGGAATTTTTTTCTGGTTACAGTTCATAATAAAATGAGCTGCTTTATCTGCGCTATCGCTATAAATTACACCACCAATTTGCATTTCGGTTGGATTGTCTGCAGCATTTTGTTTTGGCTTTTTAGCTTTTACAACTTGACGGTTATTAGCAACAATACCAACAGCCCAACCATCTATTCTTGCATAACCACAAGTAATGGTTTTGCCATATAATTCTTTGTATGCATCAAAACTGCCTTCGTCAACCAAACGATTTATGATTTCCATGACATCAAATGGTTTGGTAAAATTGGCAACAGCATCATACACATCTTCCATAGATTTAGCAGGCAATTTGGCTGGAGCACGATTGAATCCAGCTTTATCAAAATCACCAATTTTATCCATGATGCTGCGAATTCTATCGAGGCAAGATGCATCATCAGGGAATTTATAATCGGTAACACCACTGATTTCACAATGGGTACTGGCACCACCTAAAGTTTCATTGTCTACATCTTCACCAATAGCAGCTTTAACTAAATAAGAACCTGCTAAAAAGATAGAGCCCGTTTTATCAACTATCATGGCCTCATCACTCATAATTGGAAGGTAAGCACCACCAGCCACACAAGAACCCATAACAGCCGCAATTTGGGTGATTCCCATGCTACTCATCACAGCATTATTACGAAAGATTCTACCGAAATGTTCTTTATCTGGAAAAATTTCATCTTGCATAGGCAAGTATACCCCAGCACTATCAACCAAGTAAATGATAGGCAATTTATTTTCGATTGCAATTTCTTGCGCTCTTAAGTTCTTTTTACCAGAAATAGGAAACCAAGCACCAGCTTTTACGGTAGCATCATTGGCTACTACTACGCATTGCCTTCCACTCACAAAACCAATCATCACAACTACTCCCCCACCCGGACAACCGCCATGTTCAGGATACATTTCATAACCAGCCAATGCACCTACTTCAATTCTTGGA
>JBMLPO010000069.1:0-1173 GCA_049242065.1 Bacteroidia bacterium | reverse complement strand
AAGTAGCACCTCCTACAGATCCTGATGAATCCAATGAAACACTTGCAGTTTCTGTTGTATTGGAGTGAATGGCAATTTCAATTGTTCCTGCATGAACACCTGAATTTACAGCCGTTACCGCTGCTCCTAATGTGGTGTAAGAAGCTGAAGTTGATGAACCTCCTGATGAAATAACTGATACTTGAGACCAGGTTTCAATTAGTCCAAAACCAAAGAATACTAAGTAAAAAAGAAGTAAGATTTTTTTCATATGCACTTAAATTATAGAATTCAATTTAAGATTTTTATTTTATATACAAGCGTAAAAATTAAATAATTGTCGCAATCGGAAGATTCTAAATCCTTAATTATCAAAATAAAATAAAATTTAAAACTTTCCCGTATGTTTCATGTTATGCACAAATACTCAATTTATTCAAACATCATTGAATACATTTTTCAATACATCCATATACATTTCTTTAATTCTAATCACCAATAAACATAGTTAAATATATACTTATAGAAGAATGGTTAATTTCATTTTATTGAATGTATTTTTGTATTTTCAAATAGGTAGTCATGTTGTTGAATTATAAAGAATATGGGTCGGGAGAGCCTTTGCTTATTTTACATGGATTTATGGGTTCATTGGATAACTGGCATACACTCGCAAGTAAGTTTGGTCAATCATTTAGAACCTTTGCCATTGACCAAAGAAATCATGGCAAATCATTTCATACAGAAACACATAGTTTACAATTGATGGTTGATGATTTGAAGGAGTTTATTTCTTATCACCAATTAAAAAATGTGAATCTTCTTGGACATTCAATGGGAGGAAAAGTGGTGATGGAATTTGCGCTTCAATATCCTGAGTTGACAAATAAAATTATTGTAGCAGATATTGCTCCAAGGAAATACAAACCAGGCCATGATGATGTATTTGCTGCCCTCCACGCCGTTGATTTGAGCAAAATTGAGACAAGAAAACAAGCTGAAGAAGCTATGATTCCCTATCTTCCTGATTTTGGTGTAAGGCAATTTGTTCTAAAGAATTTAGATAGAACAGAAACGGGTGAATACAAATGGAAGATGAATTTAAGAGTGCTTTATCGAGATTATGAAGAGGTAAATAAGGAGATTGAAGGTAACAGAAGTTTCGAAAATCCTGTATTGTTTCTAAAAGGGGCT
>JBMLPO010000068.1:0-1346 GCA_049242065.1 Bacteroidia bacterium | reverse complement strand
CTAAATCTTTCAATAAAGCTACTGGCATTTTTTTATCTCGCCTAACTTGCATTGTACTGCATGCAAATTGGTTTTTACGAATAATTTTATAGTTCTCCATATCCGTTCCAATAATATTTGCAACGGATGGAATAAACTGTTTTGATATACTAAGCCCTAGTAATCTCTGTACACTCAAACCTTTGTTACGTTTATCTACTAGCCTAATATGTTGTCCGATGGGCTTATAATTTGATTTCATAACCCAACTCTTTAAAAACACTTAGTAAATCATTTTTGCTTTGGGCTTCTGCTTTCAGTAAATCCACAAATTCACTTTGTAGAGTTTTCATTTTCTCCTCAAAGTTTATGTTTTCATCACGGTTTACAAATTCAATATATTTACTTGGGACCAAAGAAAAATCCTTTTTGATTACTTCCTCTAAAGAAGCAGAATAACAGAATTCAGGGGTATTCTCAATTACTTCATTTTGCCATTGATGGTATGTTCCTGTTATTTTAGCGATATCTTCTTCTGAAAATTGAATGAATTTTTTCTCAAAAGGAATTCCAATTTGCCTTAAATCCATAAATAGAATTTCCTTTTCTCTATTTCGGTAATTGCGAGTTTCGTTACCAATTTTTCTAGTTTGTTCCTTTTTGTTTTTATTTAAAATCCATAAGGTCACACTTATATTGGTTGTATAAAACATATCTTGAGGTAATACCAAAATTGCTTCTACCAAGTTATTCTCAATTAGCTTTCTTCTTATTTTGTATTCTTCTCCTCCTCCACTCAATGCCCCATTTGCCAATATAAAACCAGCAATGCCATTTTCGGAAAGTTTACTCACCATGTTTAAAATCCAGCCATAGTTTGCATTGCTTTTGGGAGGCACATCAAAACCTCTCCAACGCGGGTCGTCTACCAATTCATGATCTGCCCGCCAGTCTTTTTGGTTAAATGGAGGATTGGCCATAATAAAATCTGCTTTTAGGTCTTTGTGTTGGTCATCAGCAAAAGTATCGGCAGCTTTTTCTCCCAGGTTTCCAGATATACCACGAATGGCCAAATTCATCTTTGCCAGTTTGTAGGTAGTATTGGTATATTCTTGTCCGTAAATAGATATCTCTTTTTTATTACCGTGATGACTTTCAATGAACTTAATAGATTGAACAAACATACCACCAGAACCACAAGCAGGGTCATAAATAATTCCTTTGTAAGGTTCAATCATTTCAGCAATGAGATTTACAATACTCTTAGGCGTATAAAACTCTCCTTTACCTTTTCCCTCAGCCAATGCAAACTTGCTTAAAAAGTATTCATATACACGTCCTACAATATCCTGAGCTTTGTCTTTAAG
>JBMLPO010000067.1:0-11411 GCA_049242065.1 Bacteroidia bacterium | reverse complement strand
GCGTTCAACTTAGGTTGTGAAGGTGAAGCTTTCAAACAAATGGTAAAATTTGTTACTGCTTTATACAAAGCTTATGAAAATTCAGATTCAGCTATGTTTGAAATCAATCCAGTATTAAAAACTTCGGATGATAAAATCATTGCTGTTGATGGTAAAGTAAATATTGATGATAACGCATTATACCGTCATCCAGATTACGAAGCCATGCGTGATGTAACAGAAGAAGATCCAACAGAAGTAGAAGCAAAAGAATTCAATTTGAACTACGTAAAATTGGATGGTAACGTGGGTTGTATGGTAAATGGTGCTGGTTTAGCTATGGCTACCATGGACATTATCAAACTTTCAGGTGGTGAGCCTGCAAACTTTTTAGATGTGGGTGGATCTGCAAATGCAAAAACAGTTGAAGCGGGATTCAGAATCATCTTAAAAGATCCGAATGTAAAAGCCATTTTGATTAATATCTTTGGTGGAATTGTTCGTTGCGACCGTGTTGCACAAGGAGTAGTTGATGCATATAATTCAATTGGAAATATTCCAGTTCCTATTATTGTTAGATTACAAGGTACCAATGCAGAAGCTGCTAAAAAACTAATTGATGAATCAGGATTAAAAGTGTATTCAGCAATTGTTTTAAAAGAAGCTGCAGACCTTGTTCAGAAAGCTGTTTCAGGCACTATATAATATTAATCATATTTAAATTGAAGAGGCGAGTACTGAGTGCTTGCCTCTTTTTTTGTACCTTTGTTGTATGATTATCAGTCTACATCCAAAGAATCCCAACCCTAGAGACCTTAAGAAAGTGGTTGAAATCCTACAGAAGGATGGTGTTATTATTATACCCACTGATACCATTTACGCCATGGCCTGCAAACTCGATTCAAAAAAAGGGATTGAGAAAATGTGTAGAATCTCTGGTAAGAAACCCGAAAAAGTAAATTTCTCCCTTCTTTGTTCAGACCTTTCTCATATTGCAGATTATACAGCTGTCATTGATAAAAATGTTTTCAGGTTGATGAAAAACAATTTACCTGGACCTTTTACATTTATCCTCACAGCCAATAAAAGTGTAACCAAATATTTTTCAGGGAATAAAAAAACTATTGGTATTCGTGTTCCAGATAATGCCATTGCACAAACGCTTGTTGCCGAATTGGGATTGCCATTGTTGGTAAGCACCATTCATTCAGACGATGAAATCATTGAATACATGACCGACCCTGAAGAAATTCATGATCAATTTGAACACCAAGTAGACGCCGTAATTGATGGCGGTATAGGTGGCAATCTACCTTCAACCATTATAGACTGTTTAGAAGACGAGCCTGTTTTGGTGCGTGAAGGAAAAGGAAAAATTCAATATTAATTTCAAGATTGTTTCTATCATTCATAGAAACAAAATCTCATCAAGAAATTAAAATTGAATATTTGTTCTCAATCATTCGAACAAATATTCAATTGTTATTAGTACTTCTTTTTACCAAAGAGAATTCCAATCTTCAAGCCAGATTGAAAGGTAAGATTAACTTCACCTGGTGTATAAGTACTAAATCCAAAAAATGGAGGATTGGAAGAAGTATAAGTATTGATCGAATTGCTACCATTTGTAAGGGTTACATTTTTTTGTCCGATGCCTAAACCAGCAAATACATCCACACAGAAAATATCTGAGTAAACCCATTGCTTGCCGAAATTCAACATAAATGAATAACCCGAAACCCTGTAAGTATTATCATAGGTATTATAAGTATACACACCTGTGCTTGGATTGTAGTTGTAGTCGTAAACTTTATTTGTATAATTATGTGCCAATAAAACTATTTCAGGCTTAATATATCCACCTTTAAGTAAATGAGTATACCTCATACCTTTCATATAATAATCTGGTGTATTGATGAACTTATAACCCGCTCTTAAGAATACTCCTGCAGCATCATTGTAGTCACCAGAAGAATTTGTTCCCAATCCAACAATGCCTAGACCAATCTCATAACTTTGTCCTGGTTTTCTACTTTTCTCAAAAGCAAAACAAGTTGAGTTTGTGAGAAAAGAGAATGGATCCAATTTAATATTCATGGTGTTTTGATCTGCATAATTGGCTTTGTTATTGAACTCATTGTCCGAAAATTTCATCACATTTCCATTCTGAAATACAATTACTGAAATCCTATCTCTAGATTCCGAGAACATCGGCATTGACTCATCTACAGGCCAATTCTTGTATTTGATTTCCTCAGTACCAACCTCTATTACCTTGATAAAAAGAGTATCTTTCTTTGCTCTTAACACCATTTTGTCTTGCGAGAAAGCTTCATTGGCAAAGAGGCTTAGGATAGTAATCAAGAAGAGTATTTTATTTTTCATTTGTTTAGTTTTTAAAGTTATTTACCAAATAAGATGCCAATTTTTATTCCACCTGTATAACATGCCGACAATCCATTTGCAGGATTTGTAGGAGCAACAAAAGCATAAGGCATATAACTAATGGCATAATCATAATTGGACCTTAAATTATTATTGGTTTTAAATGTTTTATTTCCAATGCCTACCCCTAAAAACACATCCACACAAAATACATCATCATAAATCCATTGCTTACCTATATTCAACATTCCACAAATACCTGTAACACTTACTTGGTCTGAATTTTCATTTGAGCCATAATAAGTACCAATGATTTCTGGTTTGATATAACTACCCTTTAAGATGTGCATATACCTCATGCCACTTAGGTGGTAATCTGGGCGATTGATAAATTTATAACCAGCCTTTATAAATGCACCTGTTGGGCTGCCTAAGTAATCTGTATTGAAACCTGCGCCTATTAATCCCAAAGAAGTTTCATAAGAGCGCCCCGGACTGATACTTTTTTCGAATGCCAAACTTGTAAAACCAAGCAACCAAGAGAAAGGAGCTAACTTAATAATCATTTTATTTTGAGAAGCATAATTAGTAGGATCTGAAAACTCATCTTCATAAAATTTTATTTCTTTTCCGTTTTGAAAAATAACTTTTCTTACCCTGCTCTTCAACTCTTCAAATGTTGGCATATTGGCATCTACTGGCCAATTTTGGTATTTGATTTTCTCACTACTAATCAATATAATTTTAACTTTTAAAGTATCTGATTTGGCATTACGCATAATCATCAAATCTTGAGCATTTGTTGCATAAACAATCAAACACATAAAGAAAAAAAACAGGTAAAAAGGTCTCATACTATATTAGGTTAAAAACGAATTTAAACTTATTTATTGAAATCTTCCATTTCACTTTTCTGAATGCCAAAATCTATTTACATATTTGCCCTATGTGTAATCCTATACTAGTTGAAGTTGAAAGAGCCGGTGTGCTTGAAAGTTTCCATAGAGGAAGTATTTGTATTGTTGATGACAATAATGAAATAGTTTTTTCAATGGGTGATATAGAACAAATTTGTTATCCTCGTTCTGCGATGAAATTGATTCAAGTGATACCCTTATTAGAAAATGGAGCTCAAGAACATTTTGGATTTACACTTGAAGAGATTGCCTTGATGTGTGGCTCACACAATGCAGAAAAAGAACATATTCGCGTACTCAATCAAATACTTGAAAAAATCAATTGTAGTTATGCTGATTTATTGTGTGGAGCTCAATACCCTACTTATAAACCAGAGTCAGATGAATTCATTAGGTTACAAATAAAACCTGGTCAGGAGCACAATAATTGTTCTGGTAAACATGCTGGTATGTTGGCAGCCTGTAAGCTTTTTGGTTTTGATACCAAAGATTATATCCATCCTGAACATCCTTTACAAAAAATGATTGTAGAAGTAGTTGCTGACTTTTACGAATACCCTGTATCTAAAATGGTATGTGCATTAGATGGTTGCTCAGCGCCAATCTATTCTATCCCTGTAAAAAATCAAGCCATAGCTTACAAGAACTTATGTGGGCAAGCAAGGTTCCATACAAAAAGAAATCAGGCTTGTAAAACCATTATTGAAGCAGTGAGTCAATATCCCTTTATGGTTGCAGGAAGCAAAAGATATTGCAGCGATATGATGAAAATTACAGCCCCAAAAGTTATTGGTAAAACAGGAGCAGAAGGCATTTTTTGCATGAGTTTTACTGAGCAAAAATGGGGAGTCTGTATTAAAATAGATGATGGAAAAATGCAGCCACAATACAATATTGCACAAGCCATCATCAGTGAATGCGGATTGTTTAGTGAAGAAGAAATTAAAAGTTTAAAATCTTACCAAGAAACAGAATTGAAGAACTTCAATAAATTCACAACAGGGGCAATAAAATCCATCCATTTGAATCTTCCCAAAGCCACTCAAGTACATTAATTTTTGTTGAATGAACTGCCTGAGTTCCAAAAGATCTCATTTAAAATCAAAATCGGTAAAACTTGTGGAAAAACAAGTGCTTAAATCCGGCTTAACAATTAGGTAAAACGGGCACTTGGTTGTATTTTTACATCCTAAATCCGAATTTAAAAATGAGTTCAGAAGGAATGGAAAACAAACAAAATTACGGCGCCGATAATATTACGGTCCTTGAGGGGTTGGAAGCAGTTCGTAAAAGACCTGCGATGTACATTGGAGATGTAGGCACTAGAGGTTTACATCACTTGGTATATGAAGTAGTTGATAACTCTATCGATGAAGCTTTAGCCGGTTACTGTAAAAATATTTTTGTGAATATTCACGAAGGAAATGGCATCTCTGTTGAAGATGATGGTCGTGGTATTCCTACCGGCATGCATGCCAAAGAGGGGAAGTCGGCATTAGAGGTTGTAATGACTGTTTTACATGCTGGAGGTAAATTTGACAAAGACACTTACAAAGTTTCTGGAGGTTTACATGGTGTGGGTGTAAGTTGCGTGAATGCATTATCAACCCTATTAAGAGCAACAGTTCATCGTGATGGCAAAATATTCCAACAAGAATATTCATGCGGTAAACCATTGTATGATGTAAAGGAAGTGGGTGTAAGTGATAAAACTGGAACCACTGTTTTCTTCCAACCTGATGGTGAAATTTTCACAACATTAGAATACAAATACGAAACCTTAGCGGGTCGTATGCGCGAATTGGCCTACTTAAACCGCGGTATCCGTATTACACTTAAAGACCACCGTCCGGATGATGCTGGTAATTTGAGAGAAGAAACTTTCTACAGCGAAGGCGGATTAAAAGAGTTTGTAAACTTTTTGGATGGAACCCGTGAAAAGCTTTTACCTGAACCAATTTATGTTGAAGGTGAAAAAGGTGGTATTCCTGTTGAGGTTGCGATGACTTACAATACGGGTTATGCAGAAAATCTTCATTCGTATGTAAACAATATCAATACCATTGAAGGTGGAACTCACGTTGCAGGTTTCAGAAGGGCTTTAACTAGAACTTTAAAATCTTATGCAGATAAAGAAGGCTTGTTAAAAAATGTAAAAGTTGAAATCAATGGTGACGACTTTAGAGAAGGTTTAACAGGCGTAATTTCTGTAAAAGTACAAGAACCTCAATTTGAAGGTCAGACAAAAACCAAACTAGGTAATAACGATGTTGCCGGTGCAGTTGACCAATGTGTAGGTGATATGTTGAACAATTATTTGGAAGAAAATCCGAAAGAAGCCAGAATTATTGTTCAGAAAGTAGTTTTAGCAGCTACAGCCAGAGCAGCAGCTCGTAAAGCACGCGAAATGGTACAACGTAAAGGTGCCATGAGTGGAAGCGGATTACCCGGTAAATTAGCGGATTGTCAGGAAACAGATCCTGCAAAATGCGAATTGTATTTGGTTGAGGGAGATTCAGCGGGTGGAACTGCAAAACAAGGCAGAAACCGCGCTCAGCAAGCAATTTTACCTTTAAGAGGTAAAATTCTGAATGTTGAAAAAGCATTAGAATACAAAATTTACGAAAACGAAGAAATCAAGAATATGTTCACTGCTTTGGGTGTTACCATTGGTACTCCTGAAGATAGTAAAGCTTTAAATGTAGATAAATTACGTTACCACAAAATCATCATCATGACGGATGCTGACGTGGATGGATCGCATATTCGTACATTGATTTTGACATTGTTCTTCCGCTACATGAAGGCATTAATCGAAAATGGTTATGTTTATATTGCTCAACCACCTTTATACTTAGTTAAAAAAGGTAAAGAAGAAGAATATTGCTGGACAGAACCACAACGTGAAGATGCGGTAATGAGAATTGCAAAAGGCAGTAATCCTGATTCGGTAAACATTCAACGTTATAAAGGTTTGGGAGAAATGAATGCAGAGCAATTATGGACAACAACCATGAATCCTGAAACAAGAACATTAAAACGTGTGACATTAGATTCAGCAGCAGAAGCTGATCATGTTTTCAGCATGTTAATGGGAGATGAAGTTCCACCAAGAAGAGAATTCATCGAAGCAAATGCGCGTTACGCAAAAATTGACGCTTAATTAAGCCTTTCGTCCCCCGAGGGTTAAAGGGGGTTACAATTGTTCGAAAGAACAAAATATATATTCCCCTTCGTTGAAAAACGAGGGGGATTTTTTTTTGTATGGGTTGAAGGTTTCTGGTTATTGACCATGGGCTAAAGCCACATGGTTATTGGGGTATGAATTGAGAATTGTTGAGCATCTGTAATCATGCCTAATCTAAAATCAATTGATTTAGCTTAACTAGACCTTGAATGGCATTACTTAGATATATTTCATCTGCATTTTCTAGGTCTTCTATCTCACATTCCAATTCAATTACTTCTCTTTTTTGAAGTATCTCGGCACGTTTTACTCCAGCTACACAAGCCTCAGACAAAGGAGGAGTAAACCAAATATCGTCTTTTACCCAGAAAAAATTACTGGCACTTGCTTCGCATACCCTACCCGCTTCATTCAAAATAAATACATCATCCCATTTTTTTTCTTGGGCGTACATGGAAGCTAAAACATATACCAAAGCATTCCCTGATTTGATATTTGATAAAGAGTGAAAAGACTTATAATGTTCGGTATAAATACCAGCGCTTTTTTTTGCTTGAATGGCATTGGCTGGAATTTCAAACAGTTCTACATCCCATCTCACTTCTTGTTCTACAGGCAGGTAAAATCCTTTGGCACTGCGGTATACTGTGAACCTGATTCTAATTTTTTTAGTGAATAAATTTAGAGGAATGGCTTCATGAATTATTTTTTGAAAGTAATTCAAATCAAAAGAAACAGGCAGATTGAATTTTAAAATTGTCGATGAATTCACTAGTCTTTGGTAGTGCAAATCGGCATTGAGCAGCCTGCCATTTTCGAATAGCATGCTTTCAAATAGTAAATCACCGTAAACAAAAGCGCGTTCCAAATTATTGTATATGAAGGGTGAATAGATTGTTTCAACAAAAAAAGGGAATAAGTCTGAATAAAATCAATTGATTTTTGATTTTTGAAACTCCCATAAAATCATAGCTTTGCCGCTTCAAAATAATTTTGAATCAAGCCAATAAAAAACCAATATAAATGAAAAGCGTTTACATCGTTTCTGCTGTTCGCACGCCAATAGGTGCTATGAATGGCTCTTTATCTTCATTATCAGCCACCCAATTAGGTTCAATTGCTATTAAAGGAGCATTGGAAAAAGCTGGTATAGCTCCTGAAATGGTTCAGGAAGTTTACATGGGTAATGTAATATCTGCAGGATTAGGTCAGGCTCCTGCCACCCAAGCCATGTTAGGTGCTGGTATTCCGAATACGGTTCCTTCAACCACTGTTAATAAAGTTTGTGCTTCTGGATCTAAAGCCATTATGTTAGCCGCATCAAGTATTATGATGGGTGTGAATGATGTTGTAGTTGCAGGTGGAATGGAAAGCATGAGTAATATTCCTTACTATTTAGACAAGGCTCGTAATGGATATAGACTTGGACATGGTACCATTATTGATGGTATGATTAAAGATGGTTTGTGGGATGTATACAAAGATTTCCATATGGGCAATGCAGCTGAAATTTGTGCACGTGAGTACAATTTCACTCGTGAAGACCAAGATAATTTTGCTATTGAATCGTATACCAGGGCACAAAACGCTTATGCAAAAAATGCATTTGCAGATGAAATCATTCCTGTTAGTATTCCTGTAAGAGGCAAAGACCCAATTGTTGTGAGTGTAGATGAAGAATACACCAAAGTTAATTTCGACAAATTAAAGACCTTAAAACCAGCTTTTGAAAAAGAGGGCACTATTACTGCTGCGAATGCATCTAAATTAAATGATGGATCGAGTGCTATGGTTTTAATGAGTGAAGAAAAGATGAACGAATTGGGATTAAAACCATTGGCTAAAATCATTGGTTTTGCTGATGCTGCGCAAGCTCCTGAATGGTTCACCACTACTCCAGCACTTGCTATTCCAAAAGCATTAAAAATGGCTGGTATTGAATTAAAAGATGTTGATTTCTTTGAATTAAATGAAGCCTTCTCAGTAGTTGGATTGGTGAACAATAAGTTATTAGGTTTAGATGATAAAAAGGTGAATGTATATGGTGGAGCAGTTGCATTGGGACATCCAATTGGTAGCTCAGGTGCGAGAATAGTTGGAACACTTGCAACCATACTTAACAAAGAAGGCGGTCGTTATGGTGTGACCGGTATTTGTAATGGTGGTGGCGGTGCTTCTGCCATTGTTTTAGAAAGAGTGTAATTAAAATCTGAATCATCAGTTTTTAATATAGATTCATCATCAAGGCTGTATCGGAACTACTTGTTTAAATTGGGTTTTGATACAGCCTTTTTTGTTTAATTTGCAGGAAGAATTATGAGAAAATTATTTTTGTTGGTTTCGTTTTTTGTATGGATGCAAATCACTGCTACAGGGCAGCAATTGGATTCATTAAGAATAGATAGTTTACGCAATTATGAATACCGTTTAAGTGGATTAGCCAAAGAAATGGTTTCTAATTTTGATGAATTAACGCGCATCAGTTCAGGCAAAAATTTTATCATCAATTTAAGTCGTGCTTTGCGCATAGAGAATTCTTATTACTATCCATTTGATTCGATTAAAAATGTAATTATTCTCAAATCGCCAGATGATTTCTTCAGAATTATTACTTGGAATATTGCCACTAATGATGAGAAGTTTAGGTATTTTGGGGTGATACAAATGAATCCAGCTCTGGTTGCCAAACTTCCAAACAAGGATGAATTTAAAAATTTTTATCCTTTGATTGATAGAAGTGATAGTATTCCCAATTATGCTTATAGAGAGTTGGACACTGATCATTGGTATGGATGTGCATATTATAAGATCATCAAAACAACTCATAAAAAAATGAACTATTATACCTTATTGGGTTGGGATGGTTCGGACAATAAAAGAAATAAAAAAATCATTGAGATTCTTCAATTTAAAATGGGCCGACCTTGGTTTGGTGCGCCAATACTTGATTTTAAAAGAAAGAATATTTTTTGGAGATATGTGTTTGAATTTAACAATGCAGCCACAATAGGTTTGAGGTATGATGAAAAAAACAAATACCTTATTTATGAAAACATTGTTCCTGATAAACCACTGAATACTGGCAATTTTGAATTTTATTTTCCTGATGGCAGTTTTGATTATTGTATTTGGAAGAATGGCAAATGGGAAAAACAAGCAGGCTTTCTTCAGAATGAAAAATAATATAGGCATAATAAAGCAGTTTAAATAATTATACCGCCACTTAAATAGTCGTTTATTAATGTGTGACCGAAATCAGTAAGTAATACCAATTCAATTCATACATTTGATTATCAATTTAAATAATTATGATACTCACCATCTTATCTCTTCTGTTGGTATTGAACCTGGTTGGTTTTTTGAACAGACAAAAAGCATGGTCCAAAGTATTTTTATTTGGACAGCTTTCGATGTTTTTAGGTTTAGGGGTGATGTTTGTTTTATACGATAATTCGCAAGGCATACAAGCCAAAGGAAAGAGTAAATCTGAAGACAAAGTTATTGAACAGATTAAAGAAAATCTGGCTCAAGAAAATAACAATTCTGACACCTTGGATGTAGAACAAACAGACAAGTCACAGAATTTAGTTAGGTACTAAAAGAAAAAAAACTGAAAGAAGGTCATCTCGAAGAGGTGGCCTTTTTTTTTGTGCCATTTGGGAGTTATGAGTCCTATTTTTTGAAATGAAAATTCTCTCTAACTTTAGGTAAACAAAAATAGCTTGTATGCTTAGAAGTGCTTTATAATTGGGCGTTCGCAGGATTATAACTTATTCATTTCAGCAAAAAAGCTTATTCATGAATTCCTTAAAAAATAAAAGTATGAGTACTTGGTCTGCAAAAACTGTTAAACACAAAGGAGAAGAAAGAATTGCTGTTTATTTTGAAAAAGACAAGCAATTAATTGAACGCATTAAAAAGTTAAAAGATGCGCGATGGAGTTACCAATTGAATGCATGGCATTTACCAGATAATGAAGAAAACAGGAAGAGGTTTAAGATACCTGTGAAAGAGATTTTATCGCCAGTACATCAGCAAAAAATGAATGAATTTAAAATATGGCTTGAAACCAAAAGATATAGCCCTAATACGGTAAAAAGTTATTTGGAAGCACTATTTGTATTTCTTAGATTTTATCATGCCAAGCCAATTGAAGACATCAACAACCAAGATATTGTTAATTTTAACAATGACTATATTTTAAAGAATGAGTTTTCTGCTTCCTATCAAAATCAAATTGTGAATGCTATTAAACTTTTCTTTAAACAAATACAGCAAACCGTTATTGATGTTGATTTGATACATAGGCCTAGAAGGGAGCATTTGTTGCCTAATGTATTGAGTAAGGAAGAAATTAAAATGATATTGGAGGCACTGAGTAATATTAAACACAGGGCCATGTTGAGTCTTATATATAGTTGTGGATTGAGGAGAAGTGAATTATTGAATTTAAAACCGAATGATATAGATAGTAGAAGGAAGTTAATTATTGTGCGCCAATCGAAAGGAAAAAAGGATCGAATAGTTCCATTGAGTCCGAAAATTCTTGAGTTGCTTAGGGAGTATTATAAATATTATAAACCAAAAACTTACTTATTTGAAGGACAAGTACCGAATGAACCTTACGATGCGCGGAGTTTAGCCAATGTATTAAAATCGGCATTAAAGAAATGTGGGATAACAAAACCGGTGAGTTTACATTGGTTGAGGCATAGTTATGCAACACATTTATTAGAGATAGGGACAGACTTGAGGTATATTCAAGAAATATTGGGACATAATAGCAGTCGCACCACTGAGATATACACCCATGTAAGTAATAAAAGTTTACTTCAGATAAAAAGTCCCTTTGATGATTTATAAATTTTACCGATTTTGCATCAACAATAAACAACAAACCTATGGCACCAGTCTCCCTTTTTCTTGGCCCTTTCAAGCCATTT
>JBMLPO010000066.1:0-4250 GCA_049242065.1 Bacteroidia bacterium | reverse complement strand
CCTACCAAATGCATCTAAATCCCAAGATTTATTGGCAATTCTTTGAATACTTAAAATAGAGGAATTACTTAAATCAGGAAAATTAACACTCAATGATCCATCCATAAGTGTTCCACCAGATGAGGAAGTATACAAAGCAATATTATCTCCACTATTATTCAATGTAGGGCGATTGGCAGCTCCCCTTGGGCCAGCTAATGTTAAGACCTCCCCTGTTATATCTGTTAAATCACTTGCTTGTGTTCCAGTTCCTGATAATGAAATAACAACAAAAGATTTAGCTGGCAAAATGGTTCCTGTAGGTATGATACAATCTCCTTCTGAAGTTGCTGGATAAGCTGAATGATCTGTTATATACCAATTTCCTATATTAATTGTATAGTCGGTATTGTTATATAATTCAATCCACTCCTGAGTTGATTCATAACTAATTTCAGAGATATAAACATCGCCGGCTTGTGGGTTGTAAGTGACATCAAATTTATTACTAACCACATCAGTAAGAAGACCTGAACTTGCTGTTAAAGTAATGCCTGTATCAGGAACAGAATAAGAAATATTTGCAAAGCTTGCCAAACCTTGGGTAGCTGAAACACTGAGTACAGATGATGTGGATATAGGTTTGCTTGAGCTAAGAGATATAACAGAATTAAAATCTAAGTCACGATTTAAAAAATTATCGACAGCAGCAATAATAGGAGCTGGATTTAAATTCAATCCTGTAAGAGAAGTTAATGGCTGTTGACTAAAAATCAACTTGCTTGCTATTACATTGATTTTATTTCTATCTCCACTTATTGAAGAACTTGGTCCACCTGCATTAGAACTAATAAATCTTGAACCAGCAATAGAGGCATTGATTTCATTCAAGGTAAATTGTATTTGAATCAAATCTGTTTGATTTGCATTAAACGATGCCCTTAAAGTAATATCTGCAGTGCTATTATCTGCTACATTTAAATTGAAATTACTAAATGCGGCTAAAGTATCTGTTAGTGTAATTTCATCCAATTCTATTGACCCATTATACAAAGCCAGTTTATTGATTGCATTGCTATTTCTAACAACAAAATTTATGGAATTTACAATGGTTGAAAACGTATCTAAATCGCCAGATGCCCCTCCATCTCTTATGGTAAATTTTGCCATTTCAACAGAGTTAGATGTAGTCAAGTTAGAGGACTCTTGGTAATTAATAAAATCAATAAGTGAAGGTTCGGTAAATCCAATACTATTGGTTACATCAGACAACTGTGATAAAGCAGAGCCTGTTGTTGTTTCAGTTGTAGTTGACGAAACTGATGTAAGGTAGTTGATTTCATTCCCACTTCCATTAAATGAAAATATTTTAAATGAATAGGTGGTTCCTGAAAATAAATTTGAAACCAATACAGAACCTGTTAAAACCGGACCAGCATAAATCACATATTCTCCAGTGTTTAATTGAGAACCATTTCCAAATATTGAATTTGCAGTATAAGCTGTACCATCTGCTGGTAGGCCAGTAATGGTAGAATTACTGCTCATTACTATTAGACATTGTGAACCATTTCCTCCTGAAAAATTAATGATGATACTATTATTTGTGATAGGTCCAGATGTCTGAAAGGATGCGCCGGATGTAGGCTCATCAACTAGAATTTTAAAATTCCAATTTGGAAAATTTACAGCACTAGAACTGCTCGTCCAATTCAAAGAATCATGAATGATTGTTCTTTGATTTGTAATGGTATTGATTTGAGAGGCATTGGTTAAAAATGCTGCTGCATTTGAAGTTCCTGATACTTTGATAAAGTTTAATCCTAGACTCAAACTCGCAGGTATCCATGTTTCTGAAATAGTAGGAGTAGTTGTAGATTGAATGCTTCCACTTGTAAAGCCTGCTATAAAACGAGGAGATGTAAGTGAACCTTGGTAGGCAAACAATTGCTCCCCTACACTTGATAAACCACTTATTAGACCACCAGTACCCAAGGTCACCGAAAATGTAGGATCGGTTGTCATTGTTATTACAGTTCCTTTAGCCAGCCCTCCTGATGGAGAAGTCCAAACACCTGTAGCTTCTGCAGTGGTAAAAGCTGGTGTAGTTAAACTTCCATCCCATGATTTATCTGTAAACCAAATTCGTGTATTTTCAGGAATGTCCTTTAAAGCTACAAATGAAAATCTATCAGGCCCCACTCCATCAAAACCAACAAAAGCAATATCACCAGCATTCAAATTAAGGATCTCACCTGAAACTTGAATAGACTGTGTTGTTAAATTAGTTGAGTTGATTGAAATGCTTCCACTTGATTGTGCCAATGTGTTTGGATTCATCCTCACATAAATATTTGTTTGAGCCAGCATACCTGATACTGGATTCAATGCAATTCTATTCACAGGTGAAAAATTAATTCCATCTTGAAGTGAGATTTCAAATCCTGCACTTGAACTAATTATTAAAGAATCAATTAAATTATTACCTGAAACTTGAAAGCTTTGTATAGTTGAACTTTGATTTAAACCATTGCTGACAAATCCACTTAATGTTTGAACACTTCTAGAGATGATGGGATTAGGATTATAAATTCCACTGACTTTTACTTCATCAATAAAAAATAATTCTCCTGCATCTGGCACATCAGTACCACTTCTAAATCTTATTCTGATTTGTGATTCCCCAGCGGGAACAGCAAATACATATGGATTCGCTCCTGTAGGTGTGCGCAATCCATTAATGGTATTGATATTTAGATTTAGATTACTTGATCCATCAATCAATTGTATTGATCCAGAGCCCGCCCAATTTAAGCCATTATCATATGAAATATCTATGAACAAATCCTCATCTGTGTCTACACCTGTGGCAGCAAAAGCAACACTTAAACTCACATTATTGTATTCAGAGATATTGATATTATCAAATACGATGGAATTAGCACCTGTAATTTGATAAGATTGTGTTCCAACAAATCTATTGCTTACACTACTCAAACTACCCGTTCCTGTATAGGTCCAATTTGGATTAGCAGGCGTACTTTCAAAATTCTGATAAGCTAGATTGATGCTTGTAGCGGTAATATTGATGGAAGAACTTTGAATTGAACTGAATGGCGAGGCCTGTGCCTGTAATATATAACTATCTGGTAAATTAAACTTAACATTAGAAAATGTTGCAATTCCATTAACTGCATTAACAGTCAAAGTACCAAATATACTTCCTGAACCAGAAAATTTTGACACGCTAACTGTGCCATTGTATTCTTGATCAATTGTTAAGTCGGGTCTCCTTATTTCAACTGTAAAAGCACTCAAGGCCGAACCAGCGATTCCGCTAGTGGGAGGATTAACGCCAAAAGTTATCTGTGAGGCAACTTGAAGTGTTTGCAAAATTTGAACCCCAGAATAAGAAGTACCAAGAGCATTAGTTGCATAAGCAACATAGGCAATACTTGAATTACTTGGTAAACCTGTAAGCTCCAAATTAAAACTTCCAGTTGTTCCAGCACTCGTTACAGATGTGCAAGCTAGTCCATTTAATGTTGGATTAGCATTTAGTGAATTCAATGACCAAATAATTCCTCTTGATGTAATGGCATTTCCTCCATCACTTACAACATTAGCAGATACAGTTGCTCTGGTATTTAAAACACTTTGAGTGTTTACTGGACCCAAGACGGGAGCAGAATTCACAAATGTTGTATCAAAATCTTGCAAAATGGTTCCACTAGTCAGGTAATTATAAGTTGATGTATTTAAAGAGTCCCAATTGAATGGTATCAATTTGAAATAATAAACTGTTGAATGGCTAAGCCCTGTTATAGTAGTGCTTACAGCATTTGGATTCGAAATAATACCAATTAGACTTGCATCACCAATAAGAGAAGAAACTGAATAGGCATTTGAATCAACCGGTAATCCAGTTGATGCACTTCCAGATTTCATTAAAATCAAATAGCCATCTGTATTCGATATGCCTGAAAATGCTGGAAAATTCAAATCGATTGAGGTAGCAGAAGTTGCCAATACCGACAAACTTGATATTTGTGAAGCTGGCTCTGGACTCAAAGTAAAAATATTTCTTGTAGATGCTTGAATTAGGTTATAACAATTACCGGTGTTTTGGTATTCATATGCAGTAACTGTATAAGCAGTTTGACTATTCAAATTGGTAATAAGGCTTGATGTCCCTGAAGCTCTAAATACGACTCTATTATGAACATTGATTTGTTCAGCTAAAGCAAAATCAGTATTTGCCAAATAGGAAG
>JBMLPO010000065.1:0-2412 GCA_049242065.1 Bacteroidia bacterium | reverse complement strand
AATTATTATAAATTCGCCCTGCAATGAGAATCGTATTAATTATTTGTGCACTTGTACTTTGGTTCGGAGTAGAAGATAGTCATGCTCAAAAAAGAGTAGGCGGTAAAATGTTAAAAGGATATGATGTAATTTATCCTTTTAAAAATGGTAGAGCCAAAGTGATAAAAAATGGTAAAATGGGTTTTATCGACATGAATGGAGATGAAATCATCAAACCAGAATTTGATAATATTATGCCTTTTGAAAAAGGAGTTGCGCGTGTTGAAAAAGGCCTCCTTTTGGGATTGATCAATGAAGCAGGTGAAATACTCCTAGACCCAATTTATGAATCAATAACCGCTCAAAAAGACAACCTTTTTATGACCTCAAGAAAAGGTAAACGCGGATTGGTTAAGATAACAGGAACCTCTCCCGAAAACGTTGAATACATTGTAGATATTAGAGATTAAAACTCATACAAAAAAAGCCCTGAAATCAGGGCTTTTTTTATTTGTTTACTTATTGAGTAATTGTCTTGACTTTTTGATTGGTGAATTGTTGAATGAGTAATCCGAACAACATCACCAAAAAGGCTCCAATAAAATTAAACCAAAGGAAGGTAATATTGGTAAAGAAATACATATATAAAACAATGGCTTCAGCAATTAATGCTGCATAAAATACAGCATGTCCTTGCACCTTCTTAAGAAAAAAGGCAGTTAAAAATACCCCTAAAATACTTCCATAAAACAAGGAGCCCAAAACATTAACGGCTTCAATTAAACTGCCCAATTTATTCGCAAACATGGCAACTCCAACAGCGTACAATCCCCATAAAGCAGTTCCCAATTTTGAGACCCATAAATAATGTTCATCGCTAGCTGTTTTATTGAACATGCGCTTATAAATATCTACAACAGAACTTGAAGCCAATGAGTTGAGTTCTGCTGATTTGGATTGCATAGATGCAGCAAAAATAACAGCTATCAATAAACCAATTAAACCATGTGGCAAATAATCGAGAACAAACCTTAAAAAGACATAATTGGTATCATTGGTTTCTGATTTTTCGCTTCTGGCAAGCATGAGTTTGTTTAAATCTGCTCGCACATTGTCTTCTTGTTTCATCAGATTTTTCACTTCGAGCGCATGATGCTCAATGGCCAATTCATTGCTTGTTTTGATAGATTCATTTAACAGACTTACTTCCTGCTTTCTCTTTTCAAACAGGACATGATGTTGGTTTTCAAGTAAGCTCAGCTCTTGTGCCAAATGACTTGTTTTTAATTGATCTACTTCATTATTATTAAAAAACAAAGGAGAAGGATTAAACTGATAGAAAACAAATAACAATACTCCAATGAATAAAATAGCAAATTGCATAGGAACTTTTATGATTCCATTCATGAGCAAACCCATTCTACTTTCTTTTAAATCCTTTGCAGATATATACCTAGAAACCTGAGATTGATCAGTACCAAAATAGCTCAAGGCTAAGAACATCCCGCCAATTAATCCACTCCAAAGATTGTATTTGTTACTCATATCGAATTCCAAATCAATGATATTCATCTTACCTAATTTACCTGCAATTTTGGTGGCATCAATCATGGAAACATCAGGTGGTAAAAGTTTCACAATCATAAATCCGGCCAAAAACATCCCAATAAAAATGATGGACATCTGTTGGAGATGCGTATAACTTACAGCCTTTGAACCACCAGCAACGGTATACAAAATTACGATTCCTCCAATAAATAAGTTAGTCCAATAAATATTCCAACCCAATAATGCCGATAAAATTAAAGCTGGAGCATAGAGCGTTAATCCGGATGCTAAACCTCGTTGAGTAAGAAACAAAAAGGAAGTTAGAACACGTGTTTTTAAATCGAATCGTGTTTCTAAAAACTCATAAGCGGTATAGACTTTTAATTTGTGGTAAATGGGCAAAAAAGCTACACTAAGAATAATCATAGCTAGAGGTAATCCGAAATAATATTGAACAAATCGCATTCCATCTGTATAGGCTTGTCCGGGCCCAGATAAAAAGGTGATGGCACTTGCTTGAGTTGCCATAATAGACAAACCCACCATGAACCAAGGCATGCTGTTATCACCTTTTAAATAATCCTGAATATTTTTCTGACCGCGGCTTTTGTATATGCCATAACCAGCAATGAATAAAAGAGAACCTACCAATACAAACCAATCGAGTAAACTCATTGTAATGCAACTGTTAAATAGTAATAGATAAAGATCTGCACAAACAAAAAAAGAATGACCAATAGATAGAGTCTATTCCAATTTGTTTCCGAAGGAGGATTCGTACCATTTTTCATGTAAGTGTTCCTTTTATAAAAAAAGCTATGAGATAAGCTTAACATCAAATATAATTGCCAAATGAACACGAACAAGCAAATGAGAAATTTAGTT
>JBMLPO010000064.1:0-9405 GCA_049242065.1 Bacteroidia bacterium | reverse complement strand
GTGCCGCAAAATTAGGCTTTCCCAGCTAAATTCAAATCTTTTATTCAGCTATTTTCAATTAATTCCGGTTTCTGTTTCTAGCAAAACGAAGCAAATCACTGTATAATTCTGTAAACCAAATTCTTAAAGAATTCAAAGTTTCATCAAGCTACCAACAATAATTTCTGAAAAAGATAAAAATCATTTTTAAACTTGAAAATGATTGAAATTGAATTTTACCAAAATGATGATGTTTGTGCAATTGCCCGAAATTTAATTGGAATGGAGTTATTTACCCATTTTGAAGGAGATTTGTGTTCAGGGTATATAGTAGAAACTGAGGCATATGCAGGGATAAACGACAAAGCCAGCCATGCCTATGGAGGGCGTTTTACTTCAAGAACCAGCACTATGTACGAAAATGGAGGTATCGCTTATGTTTATTTATGTTATGGCATGCATGCTTTGTTTAATGTCGTTACCAACAAAAAAGGAATTCCTCATGCCGTGCTCATTAGAGCCATTCAGACTCATTTGGGCTACAATTCAATGGCCAAAAGAAGAAACTTTCCTAAAAATGAAAAATTATTGGGTAACGGACCCGGGACATTAACTAAATCATTGGGGATTCAACTTAAACACAATGGTCTTAGTTTGAATTCCAGTAATTTGTATATAAAAAAAGGACTTGAAATCAATCCTAAAGAAATCATTTCAAGTCCTAGAGTGGGTGTGGCTTATGCCAAAGAAGATGCTAAACTGCCTTACCGATATCGTTTGAAAGGAAATCCATTCTGCAGTCCAGCTAAATAATTAGTCTTTTGTAAACAATGCCTTCAATTCAGTAGCTTCATCAGGTTTCATTTTGCCTGCCAAAATCAAGCGGAGTTGGCGTCTTCTCAAGGCTCCATCGAATCGTTTTCTTTCTTCTTCTGTTTCTGGTTCCAAGCCAAATACAGTTACAGGAGAACCATTTCTATCCAAGGCAACAAAAGTATAATAAGCCTCATTACTCAGAAATTTTTCACCACTAGGAATATTTTCAGCCCAAACCTTTATATAAACCTCCATTGAAGTACTAAAGGCTCTGGAAACTTCTGCCTCTAAGGTAACTACATCGCCCAATTTAATTGATTTACCAAAGCTAACGCTGTCAACCGAGGCTGTAACTACAATCTTTTGGGCATGTTTTTGAGCCGCAATGGCAGCAGCTATATCCATCCAATGTAATAAGCGGCCTCCCATTAAATTATTTAATGTATTTGTATCATTGGGTAGCACCATTTCATTCATCACCGTTCTTGATGCTGATGGCTTTTTAGGGGAATTAATATTTGAAATCATGTTAAATTTTTACGAGGCAAAAATATACCTACTTTTAAAGAAACCTATCAAATCAAGGAATGTTTTAATTCGTCTATTTGGATTAGCCCAAAGAATTCCTTTAGATTTAAACTGCTACTTGGTCAAGAAATTCCTGCTTACTCAACTGACCAAATACAAGGGCTTTCTCAGTTCCAGAGTAAGCTATACATAAAAGGAAATCCTGCAATTCAATCCTATTTTCTTGAACCCAGATTTCATAATTGAAGCTGATTGGAATAACTATATACCTATGTGAATGGACATTAGCTCCTAATTGGGATATGACAAGCTTCTTTTTTACTAACTCTATTTCTAATAAAAATTGTTCCTTTGGTTTTACTTTAAAATGAAGGTAATAGTCAATGGCCAAAAGTTCTTGGTAAATCTTGGATTTATCCGGATTGAAACGTGAAACAAATTGAGAGAGAATTCTGAATCCATCATCTAAACTATGATGATGGAAATCGCTTAATTCATTAAAATACTTACCCAGTTCCATTAAAAACTGAAAAATACTACCTTGTTGTTCAGCAAACAGTAAGGTGTTTTTTGCCCTACCTTTATTCCAGTACAATTCAAGGGCCTCTTCAAGTAAGGTAATATGGAATAAATCTTGTTGAGATAGATAATTACTCTCAATAATTTGATATGGTGGCATTGGGTCGAATTTGAACCCATATTGCTCATACTTTTCGCGAACTGGAGTGCCCTTTAAGAATTTCAGAAAGCCAAGTTGTAGTTCAGGCGCGTGTAAGGCAAATACACGTTCAAAACTATAGGCAATATCTTCAAGATAATCCAAAGGCAATCCTACTATTAAATCGAGATGCATTTCTACATAATCTCTTAATTGAAGAATAATACCACTGGTTTTATCAAAATTTTGCTTGCGGCCTACTTCTAAATTTGCCTTTTGGTTTACAGTTTGAATGCCTATTTCGAATCTAAACAAGCCTTTTGGCACTCTAGTTTTAATAAATTCAATGATATCAGGATGAACAATATCGGCTGTAATTTCAAATTGAAAAACATTTCCTGGTTGATGATGAGCGAGAATAAACTCAAACATTCCAATCGTAAAGTCCTTTTTGATATTAAAGGTTCTATCTAGAAACTTAATCACTTTACCATGCTTCATTAAGTAAAGCAGATTCCTTTCTATGGCTGCTTGAGGAAGGTATCTAACTTTATTATCAAGACTAGCTAAACAAAATTCACACTTATAGGGACAGCCACGAGAAGTTTCTATATAGGAAACTTTATTTCTGATATCCTCAGGTTTTTCAAATTCATATGGATTGATATCCGCTAATAATTTTAAATCAAAGGTTTCAGCACCTGGAAAAAATAAAACTTTATTAGTTTCATCTTTATAAACAAGATTCGGAATTCCAGCAGGATTCAGGTTCTGATTTAATAGGCTTGCAAAAGGAATTTCACCTTCTCCCACAATGATATAATCAATCTCATCATTTTTAATTACATCATTCCAATCGTATGATACTTCGGGGCCACCAAGTAAAATCTTCACATCTGGATTGAGTGACTTAATCAATCTTGCCAACTCTATCGTTTTAGTAATATTCCAGATATAACAACTGAAAGCAATTAAATCATAATTCACTAAGGACTTAGCGATTTGATTCAAATCTTCTTTGATTGCATATTCCTTCCATGATAAACCCTCATGGTGTTTATTTAGTCCATATAGTAAACGAATAGCCAAATTCATATGAATGTATTTGGCATTGAGTGTTGTTAGAAGTACTTGCATACAAAATAGTGCACCTAAAGGGATTCGAACCCCCATCTTCAGAACCGGAATCTGAAATTCTATCCATTGAACTATAGGTGCAAAGGTGGCTTATAGCCCTCGAATATAGCAACATAATAAGAAGCTACCATCAGAAAAGCACAAAAAAAAGGGAGACCCAAATTGGGTCTCCCTTTGATATTTAGCAGTTGATTATTGCTTAATTAATGGTTTGTAGATACTTACATCACCAATTTCAACTTTCACCAAGTAAGAACCTGCTGAACCGAAGAAACTTTCATCTAAGTTCAAATCATGAGCACCACCAACTAATTTCCCTAAGTTGGTAGATTTAACAACACGACCTAACATATCAATCACAGAAACTTTAACATTTTCGGATTGTAATGTTTCGAAATGAACATTGGTTGAACTATTAAATGGATTTGGATAAGCTGACAAGTTAAACTTAGCAGCTAACTCTTCCTGAACTCCAACTTTACATTCAACGCGAACTGCGAAAGTTTTAGTAACAATACAACCACTTACATCTTCAATAGTAACTGAAGCATTGAATACACCTCTATCATTATAAGTGAAAGTAGGCTCTGGTTGACTAGACTTAGAACTATCTTTATCTCCAAACTTCCAAGCATAGCTGATAGCACCTGGGATATTTGTTTTGAATTTCAATTTAGAACTGTAATCACAATAAGGGAATAATTGCTTATCTACATACTGGGTATCAACAGTTAACACAGGAGCAGAACTTACAACCATAGATTGGGTTCTTGAATCTTTACAACCACCTGTTACTGAAGTAACAGTCAATTTAAGATTGTAATTACCTGCAGTTGTGTAGATAAATCCACCAGGAGAGCAAGCCACAGCAGTATTGCCATCACCAAAATCCCATGCACAAGTGAACTGATCACCATCGAAAGTATAAGAGTTATTAAACAATTTAACTTCATTGTTTACACAAACTTCAGGACTAGGAGTTGCAGTAAATACAGCAACAGGAGGATAATTGATAGTGATATCTCTTCTAACTGAATCACGACATCCATTCAATTTATCAATAGTTCTTAAACTTACGGTTCTTGTTCCAGTAGCAGTGAAGATTTTATTTGGAGTAGCATCAGTTGAGAAACTGTTGTCTCCAAAATCCCATGAATAATCAACATTTTGAGTACCTCCACTGAAGGTGGTAGTATTAGTTAAGTTGATTACTTGATCTTTACAAGCATTACTAAAATTAAATCCAGCGAAAGGTCTGTCGTTAACTGTAACTGCTTTTACAACTGAGTCCACACAACCAAAGTTAGAGATCGCTTTCATGGTTACAGAGAAAGTACCAGTTGAAGGGAACTTATAATTTGGAGTTGCACCTAAACCAGTTTGACCATTACCCCAATCCCATGTGAATCCTAAAGTACCAGATTGAATTGTACTAGAGTTTGTGATAGGAACTGCATTACTAAAGCAATGAGGTGTAGTATTGAAATTTGCTGTAGGTTTAGCAAATACATAGTACTGTTTAGATACTGTATGAGAACAACCACTAGTATTGGTAACAGTTAAGTTAACAGTATAAGTAGTGTCAAATTTAGGGAAGTTAAATCTAGCCACTTGTCTGTTATCTGAATTGTTTCCTGGGAATGTCCAAGCGAAAATCGAACCAGCAGGTTGTGTTCCTGCAGTAAACAATGTTGAATCATTAGCACAAGGAGTAGCAGAAGTAAATTCAGCTGAAGGAGCAGGTAAGATAGTAATTTGTTGCTCTTTAATAGAAACTAAACCATATCTATCTGTTACAAACAACCTTACAGTATATGTACCAGGAGTAGTGTAAATCTTTTCAGGATTCAAACCCACAGAAGCTGTGTTATCACCAAACTGCCAAGAGAAATTGAATGGGAAATTAATTTGTGGTCTGATAGAAGGCTCTGCAGTGAAGAACAATTTACCCAAGGCACATTTGTTTCCAGTTGGAGAAACATTGAAATCTGCAGTTGGAGGAGTTGCAACACGGAATGAACGATACATAACAGAATCACAATAAGAATCCAACAATCTGTAAGTAATTGTAAACTGAATAGTAGTATCTAATTGAGCTGCATTTGCAAATGCTCTGATATAACCATCTGAAGAAGCAGTTGGATTTACAACTGTGAAGTTGGTAAATGTTTTGCTAGGAATAGCTGTTACATTAGCAGCAGTTACTGAACTAACTTCCCATCTAGTTCCATAGTCAGCATTTGTATAGAATGCTGGAGGAACAAATTTATAAGTGATGGTATCTCCAATTTTAAATCCATCAGGATTATTGTTATCACCTTGATTATATGAACCTGAGAATGGTGTTCCAGCAACTACAAACGGACCATTGTAATATCTATTCACAACTACAGTTACAGTATCACTCATGATATTGCCACATGAAATTTGACTTGCATTAAAGCCTGTGCCATTAGCAGTTGAGAATGTATTTCTTGCGAATACAAATGTTCTGAAAGTATCTACAGGAGGAGCAAGGATACCAATATTTAAATTAGAGCCATTACCTGATCTTAAAGTTACAGGATTACCTGTTTCAGCATTAAAGGCAGTGTAATTGAATCTTGTATCTGAATTTGGAACTGTTACAAAGATTGAATCTCTAAAACACTGAGCATACATTTTTGGAGTGAATGCTTGAGTTTGAAGATCTTCGAAAATTTCGATATCATCAATTAAGATATTTTGACCTCCACCAGCAGCAAAACCTTCAATACCAACTCTTAAACCTGGTAAGCCAGCAAACTCTGCTAAACAAACCTCACGAACATCCCATCCTGGGAAGTTGAAAGAACCTGCAGCATCTGGTAAACGTCTTACTGATTTTAATGGAGCGGTGAAGAATCCTCCACCAAATGTTACGCTCACCTGAATTGAGTCGTTCTTAGTTGGATTATCACTGTTTTGAGAAACTCTGAATCTTAATGTAGGGCTTTTCAAGTTAGTGAAATCTAAACAAGGAGAAACCAAACGAGCTGAAGCACCAGCAGAGAAGTTTGACGCTCTAAACATTGCAGCTTTAACACCTGTGAAAGCACCTAATGGAGGGTTTGAAACTGACCCAAATGATCCTAACTCCCAAGTTGCATTACCATTTGTAGTTTGAACTGTCCAAATTGGATTGTTTAAACCTTCAAAACTATTTGTATAAGGGAAATTGGTAATTGAAATATTTAAAGTATCCCATAATTTAAACATTGGTAGATAACCAATATTAGGTGGAAACTTAAAGTCGCGACCAACTACTCTGTATTCTAATAAAGAACTACCTGGAATTGGAGGGAAAGCATAGGTACGTAAAGTTCCGTCAGAAACTGAAGCTTGAACTGTAGTTACAGGACCACCATTTAATTTATAGTAAAGGGTATCACCTGCATTTAATCTGTCATATATTCTGAATGATAAAGTTACACCAAATGCGAAACAAGAAGTAGCATCAGTAACATTGAAAATTCTAGGAGCTACACTATCTGCATATACACCATTATCATACTCATGAGCACCAATGGTAGGATTAGCAAAGTTTCTAGCAGTTCCTAAAACGTCACCTGTAACAGTTAATAATGGAACACCTGATCCATGCAATACTGAGCTAGTACCACCAGGAATAAACAAGTTGTTATCTGATGTAAATGGTGCAAGGAAAGCAATTGAAGAGGTATCTTGTCTAGTAAAGCTCATGATATCATACCACTCATTGAAGAAACTTCTAGTTGTTCCAGCAACACCAGAACCTACTCTATCACTAACTGTTGGAGAAGGAGCTGCAGCAAAATAGTTATTGTAGTTACTTACCTTAAATGGATTAACAGTTCCTCCGGCTGCAACCGCAAAAGCATTACTAGTAGTAGTTCCACCCATTCTGTTTTGGAAGATATTGTTCAAAGAACTAATACCACCCAAAATTGAAGGAGAAATACCAAATGCTGCACTAACAGCACCAGATGTAGTCATTGGTGATGATTGTGCCAAGTTAATAGAGTTGAAATATAAATTAACTCCGATATCTGTATTACCATTAAACCTGATAGCATTTGCAGGGGCATTTAAGTAAACTCCAAAAGGATTTAATGCGAAGTTAGCAGCTGTATTTGAATTAGTACCCAAAGAAGAGATTCCATAAATCATGTTATTAGCTAAAGTAATAGCTCTTCCAACGTTTGATGAATCTGTGCCAAAATTCACATAAACTCCGTAGGCACCACCAGCTAAGTTTGAACCAATATTAAAGATTCTATTTCCAGTAATATTACAAACGCTATCCAAACCAGTATAGAGAGTAGGAATAGTACCTAATTCAATACCTCTTGGAGCACTTGCAGTTCTCATGCTATTTCTAATGATATTATATGTGATGTTAGACCAAGCTTGACCCACCAAATAAATACCCGCTGCATCATTTGAACCACCAAAATAATCCGTTCTTACCGAACCACCAGGAGCATTATTTCCACCAATTGTATTTCCATTGATAGATAAATAAGTATCCATAGAATCTCTTCTTGAATAACCTCTTAAGTAAATTCCATAATTGGCACCACCAATAAAGTTATTATCAATTGTAAGATAATCATTTCTACCAAAAGCAGCATTAGATGGAGTAACTAAACCTCCAGAATAAATACCAGCAAAAGTATTAACACTTGAAGTGGTTGAATTTCCAATGATATTACAGTTTTTAATTGTGATATTGGTTGTATTTGGTTTGGCATTTGTAATAGGGTCTGCACCACTAATAATGTCTATCACCTTATTATTTGCTGCAGTAAATGAAGAAGGAGCAGCAATTGTTAAATCACGAGAATTTGTTCCACTGTTTGAACCATCAATAGTGAAGTATTTAGCACCACTAATTCTGATGATAGAAGCATTGGTCAAATTAGCAGGAGCAATAGCACCAGTAATTCTAATTGAATCTTGGTATCCAGAATTTATAGTCAAAACTACATTTCTGCTAGGATTCATTCTAGGATAATCCAAAACTTGAATTGGAGTAATGAATGTATCTGTTTCGCCTTGATAACCGCTTGCAATTGCTAATTTAATCGTTTTAAAACCACCAAAGGAACCGTCGATACCTTGTGAGTTCAAATAGTTAATTGCAGAGCGAACTGTTCTAAATGAACCACTTGTTGGGTCAGTATTTACTGGAGGATTTTCATTACCATTAATTAAATAGGTTGCTCCACCTTGTAAAGGAGGATTCACAGTTCCAAATTCCAAAGCACCAATCCATCTTCCTAAAGAAGTAGTTGAACCGCACTGGAAGCGTTTGTTTCCGTAGATATCATCACAAATTAAGGTAATGAAAGCTGCACCACTTGGAATTAAGCTGGCATTGATCATTTCGAAATCAGGAGTTGTATCTGATAAAAATCTAGTAGGCCAGTTGAATGAGTTACCGTCTGAACCATTTACAACTGGTTGAGTTGTTAATCTCCAGTCGTTGATATTTGTTCTTGTAATAGCAGAAACACCACCAATAAAGTTACTATTATTACCACCTACAAAATAGTTGTTATTGTTAATTGCAAAAGGTAATCCGTTGTTTTGGTTATTAAATGGACTAGCAGTATGAGCTGC
Source organism: Bacteroidia bacterium (assembly GCA_049242065.1). Classification (GTDB taxonomy): domain Bacteria; phylum Bacteroidota; class Bacteroidia; order UKL13-3; family UKL13-3; genus CAISCU01. Next base: position 665 of record JBMLPO010000064.1, on the reverse strand, counting down.
TAATACAGCATATCTTCTACCACTAGCAGCAGTCATATTTAATCTATTGATTAAAATATTATTTACCAATGAAACTCCACCTCTAATATTGGCGTTCATATATAAAGCAGCGCAACCAGAGTTCGCATTCGACATACCAGTGCCGGATAGGTGAACTGTATTATGTAAAATATTGATACCTGGACGTGGATGAATTCCTGCAGCCTCCAAAACAATACCTGAAGGATTTTGAACATTTGAAAAAGCAGAAGCAACACCAGCTCCAATAATTTTACCAATAAAGTTATTTTGAATAATAAATCCTCTAGTGTTGATTGTATCGGTAGCGGTTAAGAATATTCTAATACCTGTGCAATAGGTTCCTGTTGTGGTAACCAAATTGTAAATCTGGTTTCTTGAAATAGTAACATTGCTGAAATTTGTAGCAGATGATTCATCAATATCAATACCTCTAAAACCATTTGATATATTGGTAGCTGGTAAACAGTTCCTGATGATGTTACTATCAATTAAAGCATCTTTTAAACCTTTGGCAAAAATACCAGCTTGGTTAGTCGCGCCTCCAATATAGGTTGTATTTTGAGCACCGCCTGGAGCAATATTACCACCAATGATATTACCTCTGATAACAAAATTAACGGCGTTGTTTAAACCACCTGCAAAGA
>JBMLPO010000063.1:0-11548 GCA_049242065.1 Bacteroidia bacterium | reverse complement strand
AAGATGGTGCATTAGAGCGTCGTTTTCAGATGGTCATGGTAGAGCCTGCAACTGCTGAAGAGTCTGTTGAGATTTTAAATAATATCAAAGATAAGTATGAAGCACATCACAGCGTGAATTACGATCCAGAAGCCATTGTAGCTTGTGTGAAAATGAGTTCACGTTATTTAACCGATCGTCATCTTCCAGATAAGGCTATTGATGTATTGGATGAAGCGGGTGCGCGTGTTCACTTAAGTAATATCCATGTTCCTGTTAATATTCTTGAACTTGAAAAACAGATTGAGGAAATCAAAGTTGAAAAGAACAAGGTTGTTAAGAGTCAGAAATATGAAGAGGCAGCTAAGCTAAGAGACAAGGAAAAACATTTACTAGAGCAATTAGAAATTGAAAAAGGTAAATGGGATGAAGAAACCAAAACACAACGTTATGCTGTTACTGAAAACGATGTAGCAGATGTAATCGCCATGATGACTGGAATTCCTGTTAAACGAATTGCCCAAAGTGAAGGTCAGCGTTTATTAAACATGGGGACTGAGTTGCAGGGTAAAGTTATTGGTCAAGATGAAGCCATTAAAAAATTAACCAAAGCCATTCAAAGAACTAGAGCGGGACTAAAGAATCCCAATAAGCCAATTGGTTCATTTGTGTTTTTAGGTCCAACAGGAGTTGGTAAAACAGAGATGGCTAAGGTACTTGCCAAGTATTTATTCGACAGCGATGAAGCGATGATTAGAATAGATATGAGTGAGTACATGGAGAAATTTGCAGTAAGCAGATTAGTTGGAGCGCCTCCAGGATATGTGGGATATGAAGAAGGTGGACAGTTAACTGAAAAAATCAGAAGAAAGCCTTATGCTGTTGTTCTTTTAGATGAGATTGAAAAAGCACATCCAGATGTATTTAATATTTTGTTACAAGTATTAGATGAAGGATTTATTACTGATAGTTTAGGACGTAAAGTAGATTTCAGGAATACCATTATCATCATGACATCGAACTTGGGTTCGCGTCAGTTGAAAGATTTTGGTGCGGGTGTTGGATTTTCTACACCAGGCAAAAATGCTGATTTCGAGAAGAACTCTAAGATTGTTATCGAGAATGCATTGAAGCGTTTTTTCTCACCTGAATTTTTAAATAGAATTGATGATGTAATTGTATTTAGTTCATTAGAGAAAGAATCAATTACTAAAATTCTAGATTTAAATTTAATCAAACTTCATAAACGTATTGAAGAATTAGGTTATAAGGTGAAAGTAACAGATGAGGCCAAATCATTTCTTGCGGAAAAAGGCTTTGATCCAGATTTAGGAGCTAGACCATTGGGAAGAACCATTCAAAAGTTTGTTGAAGATCCATTGGCAGAAGAGTTATTAAAAATGGAAATGGGTGAGGGTGATACTTTGGAAGTGGATTTTGACAAAGAAGCCAATCCTAATGAATTAAAGATTACGGTGGTAGGTAAGAAGGCAACTCGTAAGAAAAAAGATACCTCAGCCAATTCAGATAAAACAGAATAGAAAGATTTATTTGAATAAAAAATCAAGGCGGATTGAATACATTTCAATCCGCTTTTTTTATGAATATTTATTCTGATCTGCTGTGTTTAATTGATGAATAATCTGATCTAATTCAATCGCACTTTCATTCAGCATAGCAATGATTTTAATGTTTTCTGGATCATTGGCTTGGTTGTTTTTTATCAAATCACAAAGACCTAAAATATTGGCTACAGGTTTGCGCAACTGGTGACTATTTGCAAACGAAAAGTCTCTTAATCTTTGATAAGCTTTTTCTAAGTTTTCTGTTCTTTCTTTTACCTTTTCTTGTAAGGTAAAGTTAAGATCATTGATTTCATTTTTCTGATGAGAAACCTCAATCAAACTTTGCCTTAATGCATCTGTTTTTTGTTGAATTTCTAAATTGGCTTCTTCTAATTTTTTGTAACTACTTTGAACTTTAATTTTACTTACATGTAATGAAATAGAAAAGGCTAATAGGAAAACAATAAATAATGAAATGATGATGATGATATACCTTTGATTTTCAGATTTGGTGATATAATTCAATCTTTCTTTTTCTTTTTCTTCTTTCAGTTGAATGGCTTTTTGTTCAAATTCATATCGGGTTTTCATCTCTATCACCTTACTTTCAACCTCCATATTGATTAAGCTGTCTTCATAGATATTGTGCATTTCTAGATGGTAAATAGCTTGATTCAAATCACCTTTCTTTTTATAATAATTGTAAATTTCTTGATGGAAGGCAGAGATCAATTCTTTGCGTCCTATTTTATTAGCAATCATTAAGCCTTTCGAATAATAATCAAAAGCGATCTGTTCATTCTTTAGGTTTTTATAGAAATCGCCTAATGAAATATAACTGCGTGCGATACCATAAGGGTCTTTGTTTTCTTCTCTAATTTTTAAAGCTTTCAACTGTAAATCGATTGCTTCTTTGAATTTCTTTTGATTGAATTTAATTGTTGATATATTATCTAAATTAAAAGCTATACCTGTGTAATCATCTAGTTCTTGAGCTAGTTTTAAACCTTCTTCATGGTAATAGATGGCCTTTGAATAATTTTTAAAGAAAGTGTAATTAGCCGCCAAGTTACCAGATGCAGTGCATATACCAACTTTATCATTTAGCTCTTTGAAAATTCTGTAGGATTTTAATTGTTCAATTAATGATTCTCTAAATTTCTTTTGGTTTTTATACAGAATCGCAATATTACCTAAACTAACGGCAATACCTCTTTTATCCTTGAGTCTTTGTTTAATACTCAATGATTTGAAGTGATATTCTAAAGATTTCGAATAATCTCCAATATTTTTATAAACCACAGCTAAATTATTATATACCTTGGCTTCTCCATTTTCGTTTCTTATAGATTTGTAAATTTCAAGAGCTTTAATAAACAAGATAGAAGCTTCACTATAATTTCCTTTTGTTATTTGCGCATATCCTTGATGTCGAATAGCTTCAGCCTGAATAGATGGGAAATTAGCATTAGCTGCCATTCGCTCATTGATTTGCGCCATTTTTAAAGCGGAGTCAGCTTGATTACTTACAAAATGTAGAATGAGTTCATTGGTAGTTTTTAAGTAGATTGAATCGGTTTGGAAATTTTCCTTCTTACTTAATTGAGAAATTAATTGTTGCAAGCTGTCTAATTGTTTGTTTTGATAGATCCCTTTTGAATCTAATCCAAAACAAACAAGGGCTATTAAAAAGAAATAACTTATTTCAGTTCGATATATTGTATATAGCTTTTTCAATTTGATGGAATACAGATTGAATTTACTTATGATTCTATACAATTATAATTAATTGGAGAAAATTTGTGTTGTTTTTATTTGTTTTTAGTGGGGTTCAAGCAAAATTGCTTAATTATTAATAAGTATGGTGTTTACTTCAATTTTGAAATCAATTCGAAGAATTTACCTAAGTTCGAAATCTAATTATGAAAATTCAGTTGATTCAAACCGGCAAATCACATTTCAATTTTGTGAATGAGGGATTTGAGGAATATTTTAAACGACTTAAGTTTTATACTCCTTTTACCTATCAGGAAATTCAAATTAGTAATAAAGAAAAATCAACACAGCCCGATTTAATTATGAAAGCTGAGGCAGTCATGCAAATGAAATGGATTAAACCAGGTGATTTTTTAATTTTATTGGATGAAGGAGGAAAGGAATTCGATTCCATAGCATTTTCAAAATACATTGAGAAGTTATCTGTTCAAACCAATCAGCTTACCTTTTTAATTGGTGGTGCATATGGATTTGATAGCAGCATTTATGAAAGGGCAAATGCAAAAATTAGTTTATCTAAAATGACATTTTCACATCAATTGGTTAAGTTAATTTTCGCAGAACAACTTTATAGAGCCTTCACCATCATTAAAGGTGAACCATATCATCACGCATAATGAATTGGAAAATATTTTGGAATACGCAAGCTCAGGTAAATGACCCCAGAGCGCAGGTGGGACGACAAGTTTCTGGTAGTTTACATGCTGATGACTTAATGGATAAAATTGCAGATAAAATTGCGACTCAGATTCAATTAAAAATGTCAGATGATTTATTAGATGTTTGTTGTGGAAATGGAATTCTAACCAGAAAATTGGCAGTGAGATGCAATTCGGTTTCAGCTATTGATTTTTCTGAAGTTTTAATTGCCAATGCACGAACAGAAGAAATTGATAAAATCACTTGGTATTGTGATGATGCTTATGATTTTAACTTAGAAAAACGATTTGATAAAATTCTACTTTACTTTTCTTTTCAATATTTTGAGACCAATGAGAAGGCTGAACAGGTAATTGAATGTTTAACTAATCATTTAAAACCAGGTGGCATTATTTTATTAGGCGATATTCCTGATGCAGCATACAAATGGACTTATTATGATACGCCATTAAAGCGATTTTTTGCAATCTGGTCTCAGCTCAAAGGAAAGAATAATATGGGCAGGTTTTGGAAGAAAGAATCTCTGGTAAAAATCTGCGAAAAACATGGATTAACTGCTGAAATCCATAGCCAAGAAAATTGGCAGCCTTATGCTTGGTATAGATTTGATTTATTGGCTTACTCAAAGAAATAAACTCTTTTCACCCTTTGTGAAATGCCAGTAAGGATTTCATAAGGTATACTTTGAACAGCTGCGGAAATTTCTAATAGATTCGGTTTTTCTCCAAACACTATTACCTCATCACCTTCCTTACAATCTATTCCATTGATGTTGAGCATGGTCATATCCATACAAATATTACCAATGATTGGTGCAGGTTTTCCATTGATGAGCATATAGCCATTTCCATTACTCAATAGTCGATTTAATCCGTCTGCATAACCAATTGCAACAATAGCTATTTTAGTTGTTTCGTTAACTTTTCCTTTTCTTCCATAACCAACACTTTCGCCTGGTTCAAGTATTCTAATTTGTGAAACAACTGTTTTTAATGTTCCAATGATTTGTAATTTTGATTGTATTTCTTCGGCGGGGTCAATTCCATACAATCCTATTCCTAACCTAACCATATCGAATTGGGCATCTGGAAAACGAATGATACCTCCACTGTTCAAGCAATGCCTTAGAATAGGATAATTAAAGGCGGCACACAATTCTTCAGAAATAGTTTTGAATCTATCAATTTGAGTTTGAGTAAAAACATCATGTTCTGTAGACTCACTAGCAGCTAAATGTGTAAATACAGATTTGATTCGCAATTGAGGATACTCTTTTAACAAGCTAATTAACTCGGGAATATCTTCGCTATTGAACCCCAATCTTTTCATCCCTGTATCAAATTCCAAGTGAATACCACATTCTTCTCCGTTTAAATTTTGAATTAAACTTTTAAGGATTTGAAATTGGTAAATTTCAGGTTCTAGATTATATTTTAAAATGGCATCAAAACTTGCAGGTTCCGGATTCATGACCATGATAGGGGTTTTGATTCCTGCTTTTCTTAATGTAGTGCCTTCATCAGCATAAGCAACAGTTAAATAATCAACCCGATTAAATTCGAGCATTCTTGCTATTTCAAAACTGCCAGCACCATAGCTAAAAGCTTTTACCATTGCCATGGTTTTTACGCCCGGTTTTAAATTACTTTTATAAGTGTTTAGGTTTTGAACAAGTGCATTGAGGTTGATTTCAAAAATAGTTTGATGAACTTTTTTTTCGAACCATTTACTAATCTTTTCGAATGCAAATTTTCTTGCGCCCTTAATTAAAATGATCTGTTGCTGGAAGTCGCTTGGGTGGGCATTTTGTAAGAATGTTTGAGTGTCTGGATAAAAGATGGTATGTGCGGGTAGAACATGTTTTTGAGCCAATAAATTAGGGCCAATTGCTATTAACTTATTGATGTGATTATCTGTTAATAGTTGTTTTACTTTTTTGTATAAAGATTCACTTTGAATGCCACTTTCATAAATGTCAGATAAAATAACTGTTGAAGCTAAATCAGCTTTATTTTGTTGAAGGAAATCTAATGCTATTTTTAATGAATCAAGATCTGCACTATAACTATCGTTGATGATAATGCAGTTATTATTGCCTTCTTTTAATTGCAGCCTCATATCCAAAACAGGCAAACTCTTGAATCGCTCACTAAAAATTGACTCAGTTTCTTGATTGAATCTTTCAGTAAATATTAAATATGCTAGACAAGAACACGCATTCCAAATTGATGCTTCATCAGAAAAAGGGATTTGAACAGCAAGTCCGCTATTTTGTACCATCAAGGTATGATAATTGGTTCCTTTGATAAAATGAAAAGAAACGTCAGCAATTTGATTGTTTAAGGTCCAGGTAAAAAATTGTTGTTGATTAGTTATTGTTTCTAAATTTTTAGCTACAATTTCTTGGTCAATTCCAATGATAACTTTTTGTGAAGACTTGAATAGTTTTAGTTTTTCTTGGATTTTTTCTTCTTTGTTAGCGAAGCCTTGTTGGTGAGCCTCACCTAAAAAAGTGAAAATACCGATATTGGGCTGGAGCATTGCCTCCAATTTTTCCATTTCATTGGTAAGAGAAATTCCTGCTTCAAATATTCCTAATTGGTGTTCTTGTTGGATTAACAATAATGATAAAGGAACACCAATTTGTGAGTTGTAACTTTTAGGATTTCTAATTATTGATACATCTTCATGAAGCAAATGGTACAGCCATTCTTTCACAATGGTTTTTCCATTACTTCCAGTTATTCCAACAACGGGTAATTCGAAAGATTCTCTATGTGATTTAGCTAATTGTTGGAAACCAGTTAATGTGTTTTCAACCTGAATAAATATGGCATCAGAATAAAGTTGAGAATAAGTTGGCGACCATTCAGATTTATTGATAAAAAAAGCTCTAACTCCAGAGGCATAGACATCAGGAATAAAGTCGGATCCTTTATGACGTTCTCCTGAAATAGCTATAAACAATGCGTTTTCAGCAGAAATGATTTTTCTAGAATCAATTAAAAAGTGTTCTATTTCCGGGTTGATTCCGGAAGGAGAGAAAAAATTCCCTCTGCATATCTCTGCTATTTTTGATGCTTTGTATTTCATATGAAAAGTATCAATCACGACTTCTTATCAAAATCCATCCAGAAAGAAAAAGAAATAAGGATAAGATAAGGAAGGCATAAATGATATGATAACCAAATGTAAAAAATGGGATTGAAAAACAGAAAATAAAGAGAGCTCTAACAAAAACATTTGCCATATTAAAAATACTATTTACCCTGCCCATGAGTTCATTTGGTACATGGTTGAATAAATAAGTAAGTCGAAGTATTCTAGTTCCTGCATTGCTAATCCCCATTAAAACACTAAAAAGATAAAGCAACCAAACACTTGCAGAAATATAGAGTGATAAATAAAGGCTTGCAGCAAGGAAGGTTAAGATAATCACTGCATGAAGGGGATTTGTTTTTTTGAAAATAAAACTGGTAAATAACCCAGCAAATAAGGCGCCAATAGCATAAATCAAATCTGCAGCAGCAAATACACTTCCAGTTTCATTGAGTCTGTTTTCTACATAGATTGGAATGAGTGCATGAATACTTACTATTAAAGCTGCAAAAACCGAATAAGAAAACAAACCAAATAAGAGCTGCTTAGGATGTTTTTTTAAATAGGAGAACCCTGATTGGATTCTTTTACTCAAACTGCCTGTTTCTGGATTAAAATGATGAACAGGAGTATATTTTATAAATGCAATAAGGATACAAGCAATTAGATAGGTGCTAGCATCTAGTAAAAAAATCTCATGAATTTTCCATGGTTCAATTCCAAAAGGCATATGTACATAAAAACCAAAAATCTTTCCATAACCTTTGTTTATTCCTTCCAATAATAATCCAGCAAATGCTCCTGAAAAAATGGAAGTGCTTTGACCAACTACTTCAATTGAGGAGTTGATTTTACTATATTCTTCAGGTTTTGATATTTCGTGGCCAAATGCATATAACGTCGGATAATGAATATTGTAGTTGAGCATAGTAATCCCAAAGACAGCAATAATTAAAAAATTAGGGAGCTCCTGAAAAAAGCCTAAAATTGAAATGGAACCAATAAGAAAAAAGCAAACTAAGTTGGTGAATAAGAAATTATTTTTTCTACTAAAACGATCAACCAAAGTTCCTGCATATAATCCAAAGAACATAACCAGCAAGGTTATCAAACCATAAGCAAGCGTGAAATAAGAACTTTCATGTCTGGAAGCAAAATACCAAGGTATAGCCAACATACTAATACCTTGAGCAAATCCAGAAATTGCATTGGCACTAAAGAGAAGAAAAAGAGATTGTTTATTTTGCACGATATTTAATGCTGCTAAGTTAAGTAAGTACCTTTAAAAAATGGATCAGGAAGTAAGACAAAAAAAATATACACCCATTCAAGCTAAATTGAAAGCTGAGTCTTACTGCGCATACCAAGAAAGATGTCAACAAGAGATAAGAAGAAAACTTTCTGAATGGGGTGTGTGGGGCCTTGATGCAGAAGAGATTATTCTTCATTTAATCAATGAAAATTTTTTAAATGAAGAGCGATTTGCCAAAGCCTATGCAGGAGGGAAATTCAGAACTCAACATTGGGGTAGGGTGCGTATCAAAAGAGAGTTAAAGCAAAGAGAAATTTCTGAGTATTGCATCAAGCAAGCAATGAAAGAGATTGATGAAGATGATTATATGGAGGTAATTAAAAATGAAGCAGAGAAAAAAATGGCTCAGTCAAAATTAAAACTTGAATGGCAGAAAAAGCAAAAAGTAGCTCAGTACCTAGTTTCTCGAGGATTTGAAACAGATTTAGTATGGCAGGCATTAAAATAAAAAGGCATTGAAATTTTCAATGCCTTTTTTATTAAAGTGCTACTACTTCTTTTACTTCTGGAACCATTCGCGTTAGCATTCCTTCAATTCCTCGTTTTAATGTAATGGTTGAAGAAGGACAACCACTGCATGAACCTTGTAATTCAACAGTTACTTTGCCTTCATCAAATGATTTAAATATAATCTGTCCACCATCAACTTCAACAGCAGGCTTGATATAGGTTTCTAGTATTTCTTGGATTTTAGAAATAATAGGATCTTGGGATTCTAAGTTTTCTCTTTCAAATGTTTCGATTACAACCTTTTCGCCAGCAGCAATGTATGATTTTAGAAACTCTCTTGTAATAGGAATAATATCTTCCCATTCATGACCAGGTACTCTTGTAATGGTTACAAAATTGTTCATGATAAATACTCCATTTACAAAGCTGAATTCAAATAAGTTTTTAGCTAAAGGAGAGCTAATTGCTTTTTCTTTTGTTGGAAAATCTAATGCTTCGTTAGGAAGAATATCACGATTAAAAACAAACTTCATCGTTTCTGGATTTGGAGTTTGTTCTGCGTATACGTCTAAAAATGTTTGGTTCATATATATGTTAACGAATTAAATTGTTAAAAGTTCATGAATTAAATTAAAGCATCTTCATGCTTCTTGTTGGCTAATTGACCGCATGCGGCATCAATATCTTTTCCTCTACTTCTTCTAATGGTTGTTTGAACTCCATTTTTCATGAGGAAATCAGCAAATTTATCGGTTTGGTTTTTATCGGCTTTTTCAAATAGTCCATCACCAATGGGGTTGTATTCAATGATATTTACTTTTGCAGGAATTACCTTACAAATTGCAAGTAATTCTCTTGCATCTTGCATAGAATCATTGAAATTTCTAAATGCGATGTATTCAAAAGTGATTCTGTTTTTTGTGTGAATTGAAAAATACTTCAAAGCTTTAATGATAGAATCGAGACTATTGCTCTCGTTAATTGGCATGATTTGATTTCTCTTTGCATCATTCGCTGCATGAAGAGATAAAGCCAAACGAAATTTCACTTTGTCATCGGCAAGTTTTTCAATCATTTTAGCAATACCAGCAGTTGAAACTGTTATCCTTTCATTGCTCATTCCCAATCCTTCAGGTGAAGTAATTTTTTGAATAGCAGCCAACACATTTTTATAGTTTAACAAGGGTTCACCCATTCCCATAAAAACAATATTGGTTAATGGTTGATTGTAGTGTTTCATTGCCCAGTTCTTGATATGAACAACTTGGTCATAGATCTCATCAGGATTGAGGTTTCTGATTCTATCCATTTTTCCGGTTGCACAAAACCTACAAGTGAGGCTGCAGCCTACTTGCGATGAAACGCAGGCCGTCATTCTATCATCTGCAGGAATAAGCACACCTTCTACCAAATGGTTATCATGCAATCTAAAGCCACTTTTGATAGTTTTATCAGAGCTTATTTGTTTGTCAACCACTTTTACATGGTTAATTACATAATTTTCTTTTAACCAATTTCTGGTATCTAAGGAAAGATTGCTCATTTGGTCGAAATCTGAAGCAGATTTTTTCCAAAGCCATTCATAAACTTGGCTAGCTCTGAATGCCTTTTCACCTTTTGCCAGAAAAACTTCTTTGAGTTGTTCCTGACTAAGTGACCTGATATCGATGAGTTTTTGCGTTTCCATTAAAATGCAAAGATAGGCCTTCAAGAGAAGTTTGTGCTTTTTAGCTTGAAGTTTTACCTTGCAGACATGATAATTTTAGGTGACCAATTGATTTCAGAGGATATTTTAGAGAAGAATTTTATCTGTAATCTTAAAGTTTGCAAAGGGGCTTGTTGTATTGAAGGGGATGCAGGTGCGCCATTGAGCGGGGAGGAAGTTGAATTGCTCAAAAAAGATTATCATAAAATTTCACCATTCTTGAATGAAGATTTCAAAAAGAGTATTGAGCAAAGTAATTTTTACGAAATAGATGAAGATGGTGAATTTGTAACCACTTGTCAGCCAACAGGTGAATGTAATTTTGTGGTTTATGATTCAGGGGGAATGTTACAATGTGGAATTGAACTGGCATGGAAAGCAGGAGTGACCAGTTTTCAAAAACCCATATCTTGTCATTTATACCCAATTAGAACCATTAAAGTGGGAGATTTTGAGGGCTTAAATTACCACAGATGGGATATTTGTAAAGCCGCATGTGCCTTAGGAAATGAAAAGGAAGTAAAGGTTTATGAGTTTTTGAAGGAGCCTCTTATTCGCAAATTTGGGGCTGAATGGTACGCAGAATTAGAGGCAATTTCAGAGGCCTACCATGATAGCATGAAAAACGGAAACAATCCAAACAATTAATCTGCCTCGAAAAATTCTTTTTGATTTCTGCCTGCCCAAACAAGCACCAATAAAACGTAAATTAGTGAAATGGCTATGAACATGGCTGCAAGATTCAAACAGAATTCAGTTTTCACCACATTTTTTAGATGAATTGGAAATTAAGCAGGATGAAAGGATAAAAAAGAGGAATGAATCTAGCTGAATGTTTGTTTAAAGTCCTAGAATTCTAGAAAGCATATAGATTTTTTAAACTGGCTCATTCAATATATCAATAAGTAAATTTTCAATTGGAGGGAATACGGATAAATAGTATGAGAGGATTAGAAAACCGTTGCTCTAAATGAAATTTATATTTTTCATAAGTTTGATTTG
>JBMLPO010000062.1:0-5821 GCA_049242065.1 Bacteroidia bacterium | reverse complement strand
TAGGTCTTCCTAAATCATCAGCACCATAAGATGCAGGCAATACATTCAAAGCATCTGTTAAATCTTGTCTGATAAATGCATAAATTTCTTCTGCACTTGCTCTTACATTTGCGTTGGCAATGTCTTCTTGTGTTTCAATGTTCTTTGTAACTTTAGGAACACCTCCAAAGCAACGAACCAAATTCCAATAATAATAAGCTCTTAGGAATTTTACCTCAGCAATGTATCTCGCTTTTTGACCTTCTGAAATATTATTGAATTGTGGTAAATAATACAATGCTTGATTGGCCCTTGCTATGCCTTTGAAATTCGATTCCCAAACATCATTGAAAGATAAACTTGAAGAGGTAAAAGTAAATTTATCTAATTGGTCTTTGTCGGTTCCGGTATCTCCAGGGTCTGATCCTTTTTCAGCATCATCATCAGCAATGCTGCTAATTCCTATCCAAGAAAACGAGTGTTGTTGCCATTCGTAAAGTTGATTGTAAACAGCAGTTACCAATTGAGAGGGTGCATCAGGATTTGAAAAGAAGTCTGATGGAGTTTGATTTCTAACAGGCTCTTCAAGGAATTTTTTTCTACAAGCAGTTACCATCATCAGCATGGAAACTGCAATCATCAATAGTATATGAATTGATTTTTTCATGATTTGCATTTTGTTAAGTGATGGTGTTTAAAATTGAACATTTACGCCAAACATATAAGTAGCAGATGTTGGATAAATACTTTTCTCTATACCTGATTCATAAGCAGCTCCTGGTAGTTCAGGTGAATATCCTGTGAATTTTTTCCAAGTATATAAGTTCTGAGCACTTAGATAAGCACGGAATCTACCAATATGCCATTTGTCTGTTATTCTAGCAGGAATGGTATAACCCAATGCTACTGTATTGATGCGGATATAGGTGCCTGATTCGATGAAATAATCACTTGGAACCGGAACTCCATTATAGGCTCTTGGATTTGTTGAGCTTGGGTTAGAAGGGGTCCATCTTTCCATGGCAACATCATATTCAACATTGTAATTTCCTCCGTAACGAACAGTTTTTTTACCATTAAAAACCACATTACCTGCATTGCCTTGGAAAATCATACTTAAGTCAAATGCCTTGTAGTAGAAATTGGTATTGAATCCAAAATAAAATTTAGGTTGGTATGAGCCTGCATAAATGCGGTCTTTGTTATCAATTTTACCATCCCCATTCTGGTCCACAATTTTTTTATCTCCTACTTGTGCTCCTGTGATATGAGCTGAATTATCAATTTCTGTTTCTGATTGATAAATTCCATTTGTTTCATACACCCAGAATACACCTATTGGTTGCCCGTTAACAACTCTGGTTGCAGTATATCCGTTATCTAGACTGCCATAATCCAATGCTTTACCTTGGCCTACGTCTGTTACTTCATTTTTATTAAATGTTACATTGCCTCTTAATGCATAGTTGAAATCTTTATTAATGCTCGAATTCCAACCTAAGGATATTTCTAAACCTGAGTTAGAAATTTTAGCGGCATTGGTAGTATATACATTATCTCTATCACCAGCTACTCCTGGCAACGCAACTAAGTAAAGTGCGTCTGATGTGATTTTTTGATACAGGTCGATTTCTCCTGTTAGTTTCGAATTGAAAAATCCAAATTCTAAACCAATATTTCTTTGTTCAGTTGTTTCCCATTTTAGATTTGGGTCAATGATTTGGTCAGGTATAGCACCTGGTGCAATACTTGCTCCAAATGCGGCAGAAAGTCCGGTTCCAAATTGAGTTACAAATTGACCTGGTGAGATATTGTCGTTGCCAATTAAACCCCAACTGGCTCTGGCTTTTAAGGTATTAAAGATGTCTTGATTGGACATGAATTTTTCTTTATGAATAACCCATCCTAAACCAATTGATGGAAATGTACCCCATCTGTTTTTTACTGGAAATTTCGAGGCACCATCTCTTCTAATGGTTGCATTCACTAAGTATTTTCCATCATAGGTGTAAATACCTCTGGCGAAATATGATTCTCTTCTACCATAGATAGATTGGTTTCCACTATTCAAGATGATTGATGTTGGATCACCATAACTAAAGTCCCAATATTGTTCCTGAGCAGGGATATCTTTTTTAGATCCACTCATCCATTTTCCATCTTGTCTTTCTGCTGTATGACCTAAACTCACATTTACATCATGTTTGTTTTTGAAAGTTTCAGTATAGTTAAAATAATTGTCCCATACCCAACGGTAATTATCTGATCGATACAAATTCAATTGACTGCGATCACTTCTTTGAGCTATACTTACAAAATAAACAGGTGTATAATTTCTGCTATTATTAAAACCTCCATCCATACCAAAAGAGGATTTGAATGAAACATTTTTCCAAATTTTATATTCACCCCAAATGGTACCTTGTAACCTATGACCCCACGATTGGTCATTTGTGTTTTCGAGTTTGGCCAATGGATTACCAACATTACTAGTTGTAGTGGAACCATAAGATCCATCAGCGTTTTTTGCATTATAAATTGGTGCTGCATTATAAGCATCGGTAAATAAACTGAATGGTTTATTGTTACCAAAATTGTAAGCGTAAGAAATAGTATTACCTACTTTTAGCTTTGAGTTTATGTTCACATCATTATTGGCTCTTACAGAAATTCTTTGGTAGTCATTTCCTTTAAGAATTCCTTCCTCTTTAAAATATCCAATAGAGAAAAAGTAAGTATTCTTTTCACCACCGCCATTCATAGAAATACTATGACTTTGAATGGTTCCCAATCGGGTAATTTCATCCATCCAATCGGCTGAACCAGTAATGTCTGTAGGCTTAATAGCTTGGGTTCCGGCGGCCTCATTAGAATAAACAGCGAATAAATTTGGACCAGCCATTGTTACTTTATTCACCAATCTTTTGATTCCTGAATACGCATCATAATTTACCTGTAGTTTACCTTTGGTTCCGCTTTTTGTTGTTACCAAAATAACACCATTAGAACCCCTCACTCCGTAAATTGCTGTGGCTGCTGCATCTTTTAATACATCTATAGATAAGATATCTGCAGTATTGATATTGGTAATATCATCAGTAAGAATTCCGTCTACTACATACAATGGATCTACTCCACCTAAAATAGAACCCGTTCCTCTAATTCTCACATTGGGTTTACCTCCAGGTTCTCCAGGTGCTATGATTTGAACCCCAGCTGCTTTTCCTTGAATAGCTTGTGTGGCAGTTAATGCCGGCAAGGTTGCAATTTCTTTAGCTTGAATTCTTGAACTAACTCCGGTTAATTCTTTTCGTTTTGCTGTTCCATAACCAATAACCACTACATCATTTAAAGTGGTGTTCGATTCTTTCATGCTAAAATTGATGACATTTCTTCCATCAATTTTTACTTCTTCCGATTTGTATCCAACGTATGAAAATACAAGGATATTCGATTCGCCTGAAGTATAAGATAGTTTGTAGTTTCCTTTGGAGTCTGTTGCAGTTTCTTTTTTAGTTCCTTTTAAAGTAACTCTAACTCCGATTAGGTCTGTGCCGTCTTTCGAATCCGACACTTTTCCGCTGATTTCCAATTGTTGCGCATACATAACAAATGCGCTCAAAAGGAAAACCAACATAGTGAGTAGTTTTCTTATCATATATGGTATTTTTATTGGTGGTTGGCATCTTTATTTTTTAATTTTTCTGAATCGAATTCCTGCTTGGTTTAATTGCATTTCTATCTTCAATTCATCATTCAATTAAAAGTGTATGATTTACACTAAGGTATCAAATTGATTCACATTTGCAATTCAATTTTTTATGATTTTTATTCATATTGCATTTTCATTCTGTATATCAGTTTGTTAGTGCAGTTTTGCTTAGTGTAATTTATACACTTAATAAAAATTCTAGTTCTAGATAAATAAGTAATTCCTATTGCTATTTACTCCTGATTTTTTTCATAATTAGCTCCATTCAAAAAGTTTAACTTGTGCCCATAATTCAAACAACATGCCTCAATGGGTTGAACAAATTTTTTTACCACAGGAAAATCCGAGCATTGCAGCCTCGATGGTTCTTGTATTTATGGTACTTTTTTTAGGAATTGCTTTGGGTAAACTTAAAATTCAAAAAGTCTCATTAGGAATTTCTGGAATTGTATTTGTTGGAATTTTAAGTGGTCACTTGGGATACAAACTTCATTCAGAAACACAGGAGTTTTTAAGAGATTTAGGATTGATTCTGTTTGTTTATGCGATAGGAATGCAAGTGGGTCCATCATTTTTTAGTAGACTAAAGCAAGATGGACTATTGTATAACTCTTTAGCTATAGGTACTGTCTTATCTGGGGCTTTTCTTACCTATGTTTTGTTTATAGTTACTGGTAGTGGTATGGACAATATGATTGGTGTGATGGCTGGAGCTGTTACCAATACACCAAGCCTTGGAGCTGCTAAGGCTGCACTTAAGGATATGGCTTTACATATGCATAACAAAATATGGAATGATCCTACCAATGCTTATGCGATTACTTATCCCTTTGGAATAATTGGTATTATTTTAGTGATGATTGCCGCCAAGTATATTTTTAAAGTGAAAGTCAATGAAGAGATCAACCAGTTCAATGAACAGATAAAAAAGAAACACCCTGCTCCAGAAGTAAAAAAGTGTCGTTTAACCAATCCTGAATATTTTGATCAATCACTAAAAGATGTGATTGGTGATAAGCAGGTCTTGGTTTCTCGCATCAAGCACAGTGGTTCTCAGGTTGTACTCTCTCCATCTGAAAATTATTTATTACAAAACAGAGATGTATTGATGTTAGTTGGTATGCCGAAGGACTTAGATGAACTCATTGCAAAATTGGGCTACCAATCGAGTGATAATTTTATTGAATCACAAGAAATCACTTTAACCAAAACATTTATTGTAACTAGAACAGAAGTCATCAATCAAAGTATTGGCCAGCTTAATTTTTTGGGTTCATATAATTCTAAAGTAACGAGGGTTTTTAGAACGGGAATGGAACTCTTAGCCACCGAACAATTGGTATTACATTATGGGGATATGATCCGAGTTGTGGGTGCAGAATCCGACTTGAAAAAAATAGAAAAGTTAGTTGGTAATTCAGAAAAACGCTTACAAGAACCGCAACTGTTGTCGATATTTTTGGGGATTATATTAGGAGTATTTGTTGGTTCTATTCCATTCTTGTTGCCGGGTTTATCGGTCCCTGTAAAATTGGGAATGGCTGCAGGTCCTTTATTGGTTGCAATATTAATTAGCCGATTTGGTGGAATATCTAGTTTGCATTCTTATTTGCAGCAGAGTGCTTTGTTGTTTATGAAGGATTTTGGTATCAGTTTGTTTTTTGCTGCAATCGGCATACATGCAGGAGAAAGTTTCTATCAAACATTTATTATTTATCATGGTTGGGTTTGGGTATTCTATGGACTAATTATAACCATTGTTCCAATCATTCTAATGATGTTGGTAGCACGTTATGTCTTTAAAATGAATTTTATGCCGATGCTGGGTTTAATTGCGGGTTCTTATACCGATCCTGCTGCTTTAGATTTTAGCACCAACTATTACAAATCAGATTTACCACTTCAGGCCTATGCAACCGTATATCCACTAGTAACGATATCAAGAATAGTAATTGCACAAATTCTAGTTTTGTATTTTGCATCTACTTAAATGCACAAAAAAAGCCGCTAAGTGCGGCTTTTTTTTATAATGAGATTCAAATTATAAAAAAGGGATTTTAACCACTTTTGCTTTGATTTGACGGTCTCTGATTTCAATGAATATTTCAGTATCTGCTTTAGAGAACTCAG
>JBMLPO010000061.1:0-1745 GCA_049242065.1 Bacteroidia bacterium | reverse complement strand
GTTAGTTGACCTTTTTCAAATTCAGCAATTTTTGTTTTGCCTTCTCTAAATGATTGAACTTTAAAGTAAATAGAAAGGGCATTCACTGCCTTGGTTCCCACTCCGTTTAATCCAACAGATTTCTTAAATGCAGCTGAATCATATTTACCCCCTGTATTGATTTGCGATACGCATTCAATAACTTTTCCTAGTGGAATTCCGCGACCATAATCTCTGACTACAACTTTGTTATCTGTTATTTTGATATCAATTTGCTTCCCATTACCCATTACATATTCATCGATACAGTTATCAATGATTTCCTTCAAAAGGATATAAATTCCATCATCAACAGAACTTCCATCTCCTAGTTTACCGATATACATTCCTGGCCTTAGGCGAATATGTTCACGCCAATCTAAAGACCTGATACTGTTTTCATCGTAAATCACTTTTTCTTCTGCCATCTTTGAAACATTTTAAGGAGGTAAAAATACCACCAATTTTACCAAGCTTCTGAATGGGTTATTCACATTCATGTGGAAAATGAAAAATAAAGATATATTTTTCAGAAAGTATCATTAATTTGTCTGCTTAAAAATTTACAAATGAAGGACTATTTTTCAAATCAGGCCGACCTGTATTCCCTTTACAGACCGAGCTATCCGACAGAATTATATGAATTTATCAATAGCAAATTAATTTGTAAAGATTTAGCATGGGATGTGGCTACAGGAAATGGACAAATTGCTACAGAATTGTCAAAAATATTCCGTCAAGTTTATGCAACCGACATCAGTGAAAAGCAATTGGAATATGCTGTGCGAAAGGAAAATATTGAATACAAAAAAGAAAGTGCAGAAAAATGTTCCTTAGCAAACCAAAGTTGTGATTTGGTGATTGTTGGTCAAGCCATTCATTGGTTTGATTTCTATCAATTTTATGAAGAGGTAAAAAGGGTTTTAAAACCAAATGGACTCATTATATTAGTTGGTTATGGATTTCACCGAATTGATTCTAATTGTGATCCCATTTCAAATCACTTCTACAGAAACATTTTAGATGGTTACTGGGAGCCTGAAAGAAGATATATAGATGAGGCATATGAAAATATTCCATTTCCATTTGCTGAACTAGAAAAACCAAATTTAAAAATCACCATGGAATACAAACTTGAACAATATATTGGTTATTTAAATACTTGGTCTGCCACTCAAAAATTTATTCGAATAAACCGATCAAATCCAATAGATTTAATCAAATCTAAATTGGAAAAAGTTTGGGATGAAAACGAAATTAAAGAAGTTTATTTCCCAATTCTTATGAAAGTTGGAGTATTGAGTCATTCAAATTATTTTTAACTTTTGACTAAATAATTCCATACTTTACAAACAAATTAGATTTATTTTTATGAGCCATCACCCAAGCAGAGAAGATAAAACATGTTTAAACTGCGGCAATACTGTTGAGGATAGATTTTGCGGTCATTGCGGACAAGAGAATATTGAAACCCGAATGAGTTTCTTGGGCTTGGTTGGGCATTTTGCAGAAGACTTAACTCATTATGAAGGTAAGTTTTGGAAAACAATTAAATACCTATTCTTTAAACCTGCATTTTTAACAAAAGAGTATTTGAGTGGCAAAAGAACTTCTTATCTGCCTCCAGTTAGGTTGTACATTTTTGTTAGCTTCTTTACCTTTTTACTCCCCCATTTATTACCCTCTAAAGAAGAAAAAGAAAGTAGAAAAAGTAATAATCCAGCCTA
>JBMLPO010000060.1:0-7320 GCA_049242065.1 Bacteroidia bacterium | reverse complement strand
AGTTTCAGCAGCTCCTTGGGGAAGTGCTTCTATCCTATTGATTTCTTACTCATATATTAGAATGATGGGAACTGAAGGATTAGAAAATGCGACTAAGTATGCAATTTTGAATGCGAATTATATCAAAGCCCGATTAGAAAACGATTACCAAATTCTTTATACTGGTAGCAAAGGAAGATGTGCTCATGAAATGATTTTAGATACAAGGGTTTTCAAAGGCTCAACTGGAGTTGAAGCAGAAGATATTGCTAAACGTTTAATGGATTATGGTTTCCATGCACCAACAATGAGTTTCCCTGTTGCAGGAACCATTATGATTGAACCAACAGAAAGTGAACCAAAATCTGAATTGGATAGATTCTGTGATGCCATGATTGCTATCAAAAATGAAGTGAATGCAATTGAAAATGGTACTGCAGATAAAAAGGATAACGTTTTGAAAAATGCTCCTCATACAGCATCAATGGTAACAGCTGATGTTTGGGAACATGCTTATAGCAGACAAGAAGCAGCTTATCCATTACCATACGTAAGAGCAGCTAAATTCTGGCCAACAGTAGGTAGAGTTAACAATACCCATGGCGATAGAAACTTGGTATGTTCATGTTTACCAATTGAAGCTTATCAGAATTAAAAAATAAGTTAGAACCAATTGATAAAAGAAAGCCGCTTCAAGTTTTTGAAGCGGCTTTTTTCATTTCTTGCCGCAGGTTTAAACCTGTGGCAAGAAATGAAAAAAGGCGAAGATTTCTCTCCGCCCTTTTAAGTTAAACCTCAATAGCCAAGGGCATCAGCCCTTGGTATCAAAATACAATTCATAATCCTTTGGATTCTATAAATCCCACCAAACTGGTTTTGTAATATCAGTTTCTGATGGAGCATTTTTATTGTATAAACGCTCATCTTGAACTGTTGGTAATCTGCGAGGGATACTAGTAACAGCACCAGCAGAATTTGGAGTTAAACTAGGAATACCTGTTCTTCTCCAATCAGAATATGCTTCTATTTGACCAAACATAGCCACATATTTGTGTGTCATGATTTTCTCTAGTGTAATAGAACCAGCAGTTTCAGCAGCTTGAGCAGCTTCAAAAGCAGCATCAGGACCACCAGTAACAGCACTTACTGAAGCTTTTACAGCATCGTTAAATGAAGTAGCTGCAGCAGCTTTATCACCTTTACGGAAATTAGCTTCAGCTTCAATAAATAACAATTCAGCATAAGTAACTAATGGAAATGGTGCATTTGCAGTTGCCAAGTATGGACCAACACCAGAAGCTTGATCATTAGCAACATCAGCAGGAGTACCTCTAAATTCACCACCTGAATCTGGTAAACAATAGTAAGCCAAACGAGGATCGTTCCAAGCGCTCATGATGTTAGTCATTGAAGCACCTGTAACAATATAACCAGCACGTTCAACAACAGTGAATGCATACCATTGGTTGTATTCATTACTGTTTTGTCCAAAAGTAGCATTACAATCTGCAGCTGAAGATGTAAATCCAGCAGCTTTAGCTGCTGCAACAGAAGTCAATGCATTGGTTGCAGAACCAGCAGCATCTTTTTTGCTCAAGCGATTGTGGTAACGAGCTTTCAAAGCATGTGCTGTAGCTAACCATCTTTCAACATCTCCACCAAAGATTAAATCATCTGTACTTGGTACCATGATATTTTTATCTTCAGTTTTTGAAAGATTCACAATAGCTTCGTCAAGGTATGCTTGGATATCTTGGATAACTACTTCTTGGTTATCATAAACCGGAGTAAATTTACCATCATTACCAAAACCAGCTTCTCTGTTTGGCACATTGCCCCATAAATCTGTAGCAATACCCATAAACATAGCTTGCATTACTTTTGCAATACCTTGATAATAAGGATTAGCTGCTCCAGCTTGAGCATGTAACTTACGTAAGTTAACAATACCATTGGTATAGATAACAGTCCATTCATTTACATTATCACCTTCATAAATTGCATAATCATTCAAATCTTTAGATTGAAATCCAACACCTGTAGTTTGTTGAATCATCATGCTAGTTTGACGAGATAGCTGACCATTTGCAGTTGCGAAATAAGCAACTTGTGTATTTGATAACAATAAGGCATTGGTAACAGAACTTGGACTGTTAGGGCTCACATCGTAGCCTTCAACAAACTTCTTACAGCCCGAACCTACCAATAATGCCAATGCTAAAACGGTATATACGATCTTTTTCATAATTAATTTTCCTTTCTTTATCGTTTTTAGAAGTTGGCTTTTAATGAGAATGTGTAAGACTTAGTGCTTGGGTTATTGAAATAATCCCATCCACCAATGTTTGAACCTGCACCAGTTAAACTTGTTTCAGGATCAACACCAGTGTAGTCTGTTTTCAACCAAAGGTTACGTCCTACAACACCTATTTCTAATCCTTTTACATATTTGCTAACTGAAGCTGGTAATGTAGTGAATCTGTAATTTAAACCTAAGTCGCGTAAACGAATCCAGCTACCATCTTGCATTGCATTTTCTGAAGCATAGTTTCCTCCATCACCTTTGAATGTTCTGAAGTAGTTATAAGCAGAAATTACGATATCATTTGCAGAACCATCCGAGGCTTTAACACCTTCAATTACATAAGCTTTTTCGCGACCTTCACCTGATTCTTCAGTTTGACCAATTTGTTGTAAACGAGCCCAAGTTCCATTCCAGATTTTACCACCTTGACGGATGTCAAACAAGCAAGTTAAGCTTACATTTTTATAGGTGAAAGTATTACGCAATCCAGCAAACCAATCTGGGTAAGGATTACCTAAGTTACCTCTAACAGGATCTACAGTTGGTAAACCATTTGCACCAATAATTAATTGACCACTGCTGTTTCTAGCCCATTTGGTGCCATAAAATACACCATAAGGTTCATCAACAATTGCATAAGAACCCATGCTTGCAAAACCAGCTTCTAAACTTAATTCTTTAACACCTTCAGCTAATTTTAAAACTTTGTTTCTAGCTCTTGTGAAGTTTAAAGTAAGATCCCATTGGAAATCTTTCTTTTTAATTGGAGTTGCATTTACCATCAATTCAATACCCGTATTTTCCATCTCACCTAAGTTCTCATAGCTTTGGCTAAATCCAGAAGATGGAGCAACTGGACGGTAAACCAATAAATCGCTTGATACTTGTTTGTAATAAGTGAAATCAAATCCTAAACGTCCATCTAAGAAACGTAAGTCCAAACCGAATTCACGACCAGTATTACGCTCAGGCTTCAAATTTGGATTACCTAATGTTGAACTATATCCGTAACCATTTATTCCTGTGTAAGGGAAAGATAAACCACCTGTGAAACCATCAGTATAGGTACTTCTTACGAAATAAGTTGAAGTTCCATAAGCACCAGGACTGATACCTGCTTGAGCATATGCAACTCTGATTTTACCAAAAGATAAAGTTGGGATTTTAACCAATTCTGTGAACACCAATGAAAGGTTTGCAGATGGATAAAAGAAATCATTTTTTGCAGTTCCAAAAGTAGAAGCTACCTCACGACGACCTGTTACACCTAAGAACAAGAAGTTTTGATATGCCAAATTCAAATCAAAGAAATGGGCATAGGTTCTGATTGTACTGTTCGACTCACTTGAATACAAATTCGCAGCATTGTTTAAGTTGTAATTTCCAGGAACCCCTAAATCACGACCACGACTGTATAAATCTTGGCTATAACGGTGATTCATGTTATTTCCTAACAACAAAGAAGCTTTGATATCTTTAGTAATGTCTTTTTTGAAAGTAACCAATAAGTCTGAATACACTTCATGTGAGCGAAGGATATTGTGATCAATCTCTCCACCTGGTGCATTATCAGGAGCCCATGAACCTACAGCAAAAATTTGCTTACGCTCATCAGTCCAGAAATCAGTACCAATGCGATAAGTTACACTCATCCAATCTGCAGCATCGTATGTCATGTTAACATTACCCAATACACGATTTACATCATCTCTAAATGGATTTTCATTAACTGTCCACCATGGATTATCATAGATAGTCATGTAAGTTCTTTGAGTTCCATCAGGATTTTTGAAACCACCATTTGCAGGGTCGTTCAACTTGTAGCTATTAGGAGCTCTTAATAAACCTAACATCACACCAGATAAGTTAGAACCATTTTGTGAACGAACACCACCTGAGTTAATGTAGTTAACTGTTCCACCTAAACTCAATTTTTTATTTAAACGAGTATCGGCTGTAATACGAACAGTAGTTCTGTTGAATTTTGTATTTGGAACGATACCTGTTTGATCCAATCTACCTAAAGAAACTCTGATAGATGAATTTTCAGAAGTATTTGTGATTGATAAGTTATTGTTATAAGCATAACCTGTTTGGAAAAACTCACCCATGTTATCTGTAGGAGTAATACCTAAAGAATCTTTGGTTAAATTACCCCAGCTTTGAGGAGTAATACCTGGACGATAAGTTCCAGTCGCTTTTGAACCAGATTTGTCAGCTAACAAAGTACCACCACCAGTTCCTTGAGAATACTTCATTTGTAATTTAGGTAATTTATTTACCTGACTGATTTCTGCAGATGTATTAAAATCTACTGAAAATGATTTTGTACCCTTTTTACCTTTTTTGGTAGTGATAATAATTGCTCCAGCACCAGCACGTACACCATAAAGTGCAGCAGCTGCAGGACCTTTTAACACGTTCATACTTTCAATATCATCAGGATTGATATCAACACCACGATTGGAGTTGTTTACACCTGATAAATTAGAATTGAAAGGATTGTCGCCTGCTGTAGATTGAGTTGTGCTGTTATCAATTGGCACACCATCCACTACAATTAAAGGTTGGTTTTCTCCGGTAAAAGTAGCATTACCACGTAATAATACTTTTGAAGAAGCTCCTGGCGTTCCACCTGAACCTTGAACAAAAACACCCGCAGCTTTTCCGGATAATCCCTGAATCATGTTTTGCTCACCTGATTTACGCAATTCATCACCACTTACTTTTTGTTGAGAATAACCTAAAGTTTTACGTTCACGCTCAATACCAAAAGCGGTAATAACTGTTTCATCAAGTTTTACTACATCCTGAGACATTTTAACATTAATCTCAGATAAACCAGCAATACTTAATTCTTGGGATTTCATCCCAACGGCCTTAACTAATAAAGTTTGGGCTGATGCAGGAATGGTGAGCGTATAACGCCCATTTACATCAGTTGCCGTTCCAATTGAAGTTCCTTTTACAGAAACTGAGGCGCCAATAAGAGGTTCCTTACCGTCAGTAACCTGACCTGTAATTTGCCTGTTTTGAGCCCACACTGCAGCAATGGAAACCGTCCACGCCAGCAGAAGCGAAAGTAATTTTTTACTCATAAGCACTTAACATTTACAATAACCAAGATAATCAAGTGCAAATTAAAATACAACAAAAAAATTACATAAACGGAAAATAGAACTGATTTATAAATGCTTATCTTACGGCCGGTATTTAGATATTTTTAATATTTCGTCCCAATTCTTATTCTTCATGAGCTCTTCCAAACTCTCAGAAGAAGCATGATTCATATAGTTTTCTATGATTTTATATCCAGCATAAATACCAATAGCGGGAGCTGATTCTGCAGGCACACCGGGCGCTGAGGTAAATGGACCGTCATTGAAATATCTCATATACTTGGGAACTTCTTGTGAGAACAACAATTTTTCTTGTATAAAATGAGCCCAAATCATAGCTTCATTTTCTTTCAACCAACTCATTTGTTTTTGCGTGCATCCAAAAATTAAAGTATCAGCAATATCAGGTAATAATTGTTTGGTAAAATACTTAACCTTCCCTTCAAATAACATCATAGCTAGAAATCTCTTATCTGTTAGTTGAGCTTCATATTTTCCAATTGCCAATGCTTTAATTGTATTGGGAACCATATACTCTCTCCTTAATTTTAAGTACATAAATTCAGGAAACTCTAAGGCTGGGTAAAGCGCATATTTTTCTCCTAAATACATATCCAATCCTATTCCAATTATGCTATCATAAGTTACATGAGCATAGCCAAACTCCGATAAAAATGAAACAAACTTTATTCTATCTGCTTTTGGAAATTTGTCATAATAAATCTCCATGGCTTCTTTTAATTTATTTTCCTCTTCACCCAAATCAGGGAAAACACTATCTACTTCATGCTTTAATTGTTTAATTGTTGGATAGTTGATAAATGAAAGAAGTGAACTCCTGAATAAATCACGCTCCTCCTCGTGAGGAATATTAATTAAATCGGTGCAAAAGCTCTTGTAAAATAAGCCGTATTTATTAGATAAATTAATAAAATGTTGGGCATCTAAACCCTTACTTGAATCAAATAACTCTTGTTCAAATCTTTGAATTTTAACTTCATAAACATCTTTTTCTGAATTTAACTTACATGAACTGATGATACTAAATATGACCATCGCAAAAAAAGCAAGAAGAGATAACTGAATATTTTTACCTTTGAATGAATTCATCTTACAAATTTATGAAATTGAATTATATAAAGACCCTTATTCTTTTAGGCCTAAGCTGCACAGCACAAGCTATACTTGCACAAGAAAGAGATTTAAGTGCAGGATTTAAAATTGAACCACTCATCAATTGGTCTAAATCCGATAGTAAAAATATTTCAGGCAATGGCGGTAATTTGGACTTTAGTTTTGGCGTAATTGTTAATAAAAACGTTGGTTCAAGAGTAAGTATAAGCTCTGGTTTAAACATGAGTTATATCAATCCTAGCTTTACTGTAGGTCAAGCTAATTTGAGTCGCAACAATACAGCAGTTAGTTCTGTAACTGAAAATATCGTTTTTGATTATCATCTAAGATATGTTGATTTACCATTGATACTGCAAACTTCAACAAGGCCTAATAATGGATTAGCCTTTATGGGTGAATTTGGTTTATTGGCGGGTTATCTTATACGGTCTAAATTTGATTTAACTTCATCTAAATTCAACTTAGAAAATGTAGATTTAGAAAACCCTGATGAAGAAGATAAAATAGTTTTAGGAGAAGTTGGAAGCACCAATAGTTTTGATATTGGAATCAATAAAATCAGGTTCAATGGTATCTTAGGTTTAGGCGTAAAAAAGGAAGTTATGGATGAATCAGAAGTCCAAGCAAGTCTCCGTTATAATTTTGCTATCAGATCATTTCCTTCTGAAGAAAAGTGGAAAATCAACAACAATCATATCTCTATTAATTTGGCCTTCATTTTTTAATTGTGAAGATTTCTTTAGCTCAACTTAATTTCCATACCGGTAATTTTAAACTGAATAC
>JBMLPO010000059.1:0-1719 GCA_049242065.1 Bacteroidia bacterium | reverse complement strand
ATCAATCTTTATAGGTTATTCACCTTTTTTAATTATCAATTTGCCTTAAGCGTTTACCAAATTTTGGGTGGATTCGTAATGCCTTACTTTTTTGCTAGCTGTTGGATTTTTAACAAACTCCTCAAACTCATGTCTGAAATGTCTGATAGCACTCGCTACAGGCCAAGCTGCTGCATCACCAAGCGGACAAATTGTATTTCCTTCAATTTTCTTTTGGATTTCCCATAGTAAATCAACATCCTCTAAGGTTCCATGTCCGTCTAATATTTTGTGGATGATTTTTTCCATCCAACCTGTTCCTTCTCTGCATGGGCTGCATTGTCCGCAACTTTCATGGTGATAGAAACGAGCAAAAGTATGCAGGTTTTCTACGATATTGGTGGTTTCATCCATCACAATAAATCCACCTGAACCCAACATGGTACCTGTTGCAAATCCGCCATCAGCAAGACTTTCATAACTCATCAAACGTTTTTCACCATTTGCTGTGGTAAGTATCAAATCGGCTGGTAATACAGGTACTGATGAACCTCCAGCAACTACTGCTTTTAGTTTTTTACCATTTAAAATTCCACCACAATACTCATCACTGTAAATGAAATCTTCAACAGTAATACCCATTTCAATTTCATATACACCAGGTTTATTGATATGACCTGAAGCAGAAATTAATTTCGTTCCACTTGATTTTCCAATACCAATTGCAGCATATGCATCACCACCATCATTTACAATGGGAACAACAGCAGCAATGGTTTCAACATTGTTTACAACTGTTGGACATCCATATAAACCAGCGATTGCTGGGAATGGGGGTTTGATGCGAGGATTACCTCTTTTACCTTCTAATGATTCTAATAAAGCGGTTTCTTCTCCACAGATATAAGCACCACCTCCAACTTGCACATACAAATCCAGAGAATAATCAGAACCCAATATGTTTTTACCCAACCAACCATTGGCATAAGCCTCAGCGATGGCTTTTTCTAAAATTTGAGCTACATAATAGTATTCGCCACGGATATAGATATAAGAAGTATTGGCTCCCAATGCATAACTTGAGGTAATCATTCCTTCTATCAGTATATGCGGAATTCTCGACATCAAATACCTGTCTTTGAAAGTACCCGGTTCTGATTCATCCGCATTACAAACTAAATAACGAGGAACTCCTTCAGGTTTTGCAAGGAAACTCCATTTCATTCCTGTTGGGAATCCCGCTCCACCGCGGCCTCTCAGTCCTGATTTTTTTACTTCTTCAACAACCTCTTCAGGTTTCATGGTTTTGATGGCTTTCTCTACAGAAGCATATCCACCATGCTGTCTATAAACAGCGTACGATTGAATTCCTGGAACGTGGTCGTTGGCTAATAATAATTTCTTTCCCATTTTATTAGTAATGATTAACTACCACATCATCTAAATAAGTTTTGCGTTTACCTTCAGCTTTTAATTGATCCAATATTTGGTCAACTTTCTGATAGGTAAGGTTTTCGTGGAATTGCGCTCCACACATCATCATAGGTGCAGTACCACATGAACCTAAACATTCTACAGTTTTAAGCGTAAACATGCCATCTGCAGTTGTCTCACCTTCTTTGATGCCTAATTTCTTTTCAATATGCTCAACAATTTCGTTGGCTCATCTTAGCCAGCATGAACTTGTTCTGCAAACTTCCAATAAACAATTTCCAACTGGTTGCAAATTAAACATGGAAT
>JBMLPO010000058.1:0-5098 GCA_049242065.1 Bacteroidia bacterium | reverse complement strand
CTTCATTTTTACGAAGATTTGGATCAGGTAATGTCAAACCTAAATCCCAGATTTTTGGAACATACATATTTAAGTATTGTTGACGCATATCATCATTACTTGCCATCTTTACTTTCCATCTCATTAAGATTTCAGTATGTGATGAAATTTTATCTGAAGGACCAAAGAAGTGCATAATTGGCGGCCACCAACGATTCAAAGCTTCTTGAACCATTTGACGTTGAACAGGAGTTCCTGTTGCAAGTGTAACTATGTTATCATGACCATATTTTAAATGGAAAGACTCTTCTGTACAAATCCTGTCTAAAGCTCTGCAATAAGGACCATAAGAACCTTTTGCGTTAGCAACTTGATTGATGATTGCACCCGCATCGATTAACCAAGCAATGATACAAGCATCTGCCCAAGTATAAGCAGGATAGTTAAATACATTTGAATACTTTGATTTACCTGTGATGAGGTCATTAATCATTTCTTCACGACTTTTTCCTAAAGTTTCAGCAGCACTATAAAGTAATTGTGCATGTCCAACTTCATCTTGAACTTTAGCCATTAAAGCTAATTTTCTTTTGAAACCTGGAGCTCTTGTAATCCAAGTTCCTTCAGGTAAAGCACCAATAATTTCAGAATGACCATGTTGTTCAATCATTCTAATTAATTGTTTGCGATACTCTCTTGGCATCCAATCTTTAGGTTCAATTTTTTCACCTCTTTGAATTCTGGCTTCGAATTCAGCCAATTTTACCGGATCCTCTCCTGCGAGAATTCCGTTTAATTTCTCATTTGGGTCGATGTAAGCGTTTCCGTACATGGTATTAGGTTTTTGGTTTAATTTTTATCCTTTAAAATGAGGGTCTGTTACAAGTTTCTTTCTTAATCCACCCATTACAAAATCACTGATTCTGTTGGCAATTTCATCTGCTGTCATTCCTCCATCTACACGATACCATTCTGCAATCCAGTTCACAGAACTCAATACACTTAAAACAGCAAATTTCAAATCAACATCATCAAAAATATCCTCATTAACCCCATCTTGAATGATGGTTTTAAATCCCTTCTCGTATTGATCTCTGAGCTCTTTGAATTCTATTAGTTTCTCACCATTTAAACTTCTCCATTCATGAAGAAAAACAGTACTTTTCGACAAATTTCCAGTTAGTACCCTCACGTGACTTTTGATAGCCATTCTCAATTTTTCTTCCGCATTAAAGTAAATATCATTTACCTCATCAATTCCGGTAAGAAATTGGTCAGCCATGCTGAAACAAATCTTTTCTAAAATTTCTTCTTTAGATTTGATATGATGGTATAAGCTGGCCGCTTCTATTTCCAACTGTTGAGCAATATCGCGCATTGAGGTTGCTTCATAACCTCTTATCTTAAACAAATCTGCAGCTACCTGTATGATTTGATCCTTCCTAGAAACAACTAAACTTGCCATATGCCTAACAAATGTTAGACAAAAATAGTTATTTCTAATTAATTTGCAACTAATTGATATTTATCAGTTAACAAGCCTAATCATTGTTAGTTAGGCGGATTCTTTGTGATTTCAATTATTTTTATGAAATAATCAAATCCTGCATTCGTTCCAAATCATCATGAATCAATCTAAACAATTTACCCGGGCATTTATTTTAACACTAGCTGGTATTTTCTGTTTCTTACTTTATCATAAATCACCTGGTTTAAATTATTCAATACTCAGTCTCATAACCATTGGCGCTTGGTTGTGGACTAGAACAGGGCCCACTTCAGTAGGATTTGTATTACTCACCATTGGCTTGGTATTAAGTGGACAAGCGGTTGTATTGGGTCATAGTTCATTGAGTATTTTTATGTTTTGGTTCTCTTTTGCCATGTTTATTGGAACCGTACATTTCACTCAAATCAAACATTTACAGTATGCACCCAATTATTTCCTCTATTCACTTAGTCAGGCCAGAATAAGTTTAATAAACGGACTAAGCGGTGGAAATCAAAGTAGCAGTAATTGGAAAAATTTTATCCGTTTTTTCTTTCTCCCAGCATTTACCTTAATCATTTTAGTTTCAATTTACGCCTCAGCCAATGAGTTTTTTGGCGAGAGCTTCAAAGCAGTATGGCAAAGTATCAAGAATTTTTTTAGTGATTTTTCCTTTGATGCTATTTTTTTATATGCTTTGGGTTTGATTTTATTTTCCTTTTTTCTTGTTAAAACCTATTCAGAAAAATTGGTAAAAAAAGAACAAGCCTTAGAAATGGAATTGGTGAGGAAGAGGAAAAAGCCAGAGTTTAAAAAACTGAATAGGTTTTTGCTAAGACAGCAACAAGTAGCAGTAGCCTTTTTTATCATCATCAATATAATTTTAGCTTGGCAAAATTTCTTAGAAATAAAAAATGTTTGGTTTGGATTTACTTGGACTGGACAATTATTAAAGGGATTTGTGCATGAAGGAACCTACCTTTTGTTATTTGCATTATTGATTTCAATTGCCATTACAGTGTATTATCTAAATGGAAACTTATTGTTCATGAAAAACAATGGTTTCTTCAAAGCATTGGTTATTATGTGGCTTGCACAAAACCTACTCATGGTTATTGCCGTTGCTGTAAGAAATACATATTACGTTCAGTTTTATGCATTGGCATATAAGCGTATTTTTATCTACTTCTTTTTATTCGCTTCAGCCATAGCCATATTCAGTATCATCTATAAAATACTGTATAAAAAATCGATTGCTTTCCTCTTATCTACAAATAGTGTTTCTATCTATTATATCTCTATTTTAGCTGCATGCTTTAATTGGGACGGAATCATTGCTCAATACAATTTTACACATTCAGATAAGGCATACTTACATTATGAATTTATGCTGCAATTAAATGATGCAGCTTTGCCTTGGTTGAGTAATGATTCACAAAAACTGAAAGTAATAGACAGTCTACAATACAGCAGATTTCCTGTTAAAGTAAATTCTATAGAATCAAATTTTGGTTCACAAATAAGCAGTAGGAAAGCCTCTTTTATCAAAGAATTTGAAGAAAAATCTTGGTTAGAATGGAATTTACCAGAACAAAGAGCCTACCATATTTTAGTTGAAACAGGCCATCATTGAAATTACACACCAATAATAAAAATGACTGGTTTTTTGTGTAAGTCAGGCAACTCTTTCTTCCATTCTGAAATGGTTTTTGTCTGAATAAAACTTTGTTTAGATGTTAAATCGCAACCAATACACAAGCGTATGTTGGGCTTGCAATTCTGCAGAACATCAGCAAGCAAAGCATTATTACGGTAAGGAGCTTCCATAAAAATTTGAGTTTGACCTTTCAAAGCCAATTGTTCAAAAAACTGAATTTTCTTTGCCCTTTGTGCCTTATCAACTGGAATATAGCCATTGAATGCAAAATTCTGACCATTCAACCCGCTACCCATTAAGGTAAGAAGGATACTGGATGAGCCTGGTAATGGAATTACTTCAATTTTTTTACGATGTGCCAAGGCTACCAATAATGAACCTGGGTCGGCAATACATGGTAAACCTGCATCTGTAATTATACCAGCATCCAATCCATTTTCGAGCGCTTCTAACAGATTTCCTATCTCAGATTCGGGGGTATGTTCGTCTAATTTCCAAAATTTTAGCTCAGATTGGGGCTTTTCTAATTTTAATTTCTTGATTAATGCCCTTGCATCTTTTTCATTCTCAACCACAAACCTATCAATATGGTGAACCATTTTTTTAACCATTTCAGGTATAAAATCATCCCCATTGTCATCGCTTAAAACGTTGGGAATCAAGTATAACTTTCCAAATTTTTTGGATTCACTCATGTTTATTTCTTTTATTTTGACAGGAATTTAGTGGTGAATTATTGGGGCATTTGATAGATCAAAAATAACTCAAACACCAAAACAATTAAAAAAGACGCAATATTCATTTGATTTTTTGAAAAAATGCCCGTTATTTTTGCCACTCTTTAAAAATCTATATAGATGGCAATATTAACGAAAATAAGAAACAGGTCCGGATTGGCGATTGGAATGGTCGGTGGAGCCCTGTTACTCTTTGTGATTTCTGATGCGCTAAACAGCAATTTTGGTTTATTCAGTGGACAAGCAAGCAGCAACAATGTGGCTGAAATTGATGGTGAAACAATTGGTATCCGTCAATTTGAAGAAAGGTTAGAGATCAATACCGAGAACTTCAAGAAACGTTCGCAACAAGAAAATCTTGATGAAAATACCCGTAATCAAGTACGTGAACAAACATGGTCGCAGTTATTAAATGATTATTTAATGGCTAAGACATACAAAGGATTGGGAATTGAAGTAAGTAATGAAGAATTGGAAGACATGTTAATCGGAAAAAACATTCATCCTCAAATTCTACAATCATTTACAGATCCTGCAACAGGACAATTTGATGTAAATAATGTGAAGCGTTATTTAAAGCAAATGTCTGAAGGAACTGATGAAAACATGAAAGCTCAATGGAAAGAGTTTGAAGATTATTTAGTAACAGATGCACAACAACGTAAGTATACCAACTTGTTGAAAAAAGGCATTTATACAACATCATTAGAAGCAAAAAGCGCTTATCAATCAAGAACTGCTTCTGCTGAATACAGTTTTGTAGCTATTCCTTATATGACCATCGCAGATACTACCATTACTGCTGAGGAGTCTGATTTAAAATCATACTTCAAAAAGAATATGGACAAATACAAAGAGCGTGAAAACAGTAGAAAATTAGAATTTGTAGTTTGGGATTTTGCGCCAAGTTCAGAAGACAGTGCAGCTGCACAAAAATGGGCAAATGACCAGGTTGAACAATTCAAAGTTGCTGATAACGATACAACCTATACAGATGCAAACAGTGAAGTTCGCTTCGACCCAACTCCAAAAAATCGTTCTGCATACCCTGAAGAATTACAAGCTTCTATTTTCTCAGCAGCTCCTGGTAATGTATTCGGACCTATCTTTAAAGATGGTAAATACTCGCTTTACAAGGTTGTAGGAGAAAAAGAAGACAGTGTTTACAGCATGAGAGCCAGCCATATCTTAATTAGAGTAGAGGGCGCTACCATGGAAGATACTATCAAAGCTAGA